>CALEKV010000001.1 GCA_937902525.1 uncultured Candidatus Saccharibacteria bacterium
ATGATTACTGTTATACTCTCGGGCTTGGCTTTGCTTTACTCTTCTGGCACGATATTGGCGCGGTTGTTTTTTGAACCGCACGAGCTTGGCTTGTATAGTGCGGCTTCGTCGGTTGCCAGGATTATATTTTTTGTAACGGCTTCAGTGGCGGGTGTGTTAATTGCAACTGTTAAGTTGGGTGAAAAAGCACAGGTAAATTTTGGGACACTCACTAAGTCACTTATGATACTAGGGCTGATTGGCGGGGCGGGTGTAGTGGCATTCTCTGTAGCGCCGGAGTTGTTCATTACCTTGCTTGTGGGTAAAAATTACGCGGAAGGCGCGGCTCTCCTGCCGATGCTTTCGGTGGTGATGTTTCTTTGCTCAATTAATAACCTGTTGGCGATTTACCAAATTGCCCTGCGTAAATACATGGCGATTATTCCAGTGGTTGTTGGTGTTGCAGCTTTGGGTGTTGGGCTACTCTTTTACCATAATACCTTCACGGAGTTTATTGGCGTACTGTTAACAGCTAACGCTATCGTGTGTGTGCTATTATTTATAAATATAATAGTGGAGAAAAAGAGAGGCTATCTTTATGGCGAAAGAAATATTGTCAGTTGTACTGCCAAGCTATAACGAGGAGAAAAACCTCCCTTTGGTATACGCAGAACTAAAGAAGGTCATTGATACCAAAAGATTTGATTACGAGATTATATTCATAAATGACGGCAGCAAAGATAACACCTGGGGTGTCATTGAACGGTTGGCTGCAAAAGATGGACACGTAAGAGGGGTAAACTTTAGTAGGAACTGTGGTCACGCAGCGGCGCTTGAAGCAGGTCTGGTTCGTGCTGAAGGTGACATAGTGGTAATGATGGACGCAGATTTACAACACCCGCCTACTCTGATTCCCAGGCTGATTGCAAGCTTCGACAAGGGATACGATATAGTCAACACGGTTCGATTAGCCACGGAAGGTACTGGCTTTATGAAAAGACTGACCTCCAAAGGATTTTACTGGTTTATTAACGGTGTTTCGGAGCTTAAGTTGCGCGAAGGCGAAGCCGACTATAGGCTGTTATCACGCAAAGCGCTGGACGCCTTGAACGCCCTTCCCGAAACGCCAAAGTTTTATCGCGGCCTAGTGAACTGGATAGGCTTTGATGTTGACCGTGTCGAATACAAGGCCGCCAGCCGTATACATGGCAAGTCATCATATACTTTAAAAAAGATGCTAGAACTTGCGCGCATGGGTGTGACTTCATTCAGTATGAAGCCTTTGAAGATAATTTTTACGATTGGTGTAATGCTTACTGTCGTGGCATTCCTGTTATTGATTGCTATGCTGATTATAAAGTTTTTTATAAATACGGAACTCATAAGCTATAACGCCATATTAACGGACGGATTATTGCTAGTAACTGGCGTGCTGACTATATTCCAAGGCGTGATAGCCCTTTACTTGGTGGATATCTTTAATACCACTAAAGGGCGCCCAACTTACATAGTAAAGAGTGAGGCTAATCCTCGTGACCAAAGGTAGCCAGCCGCTAGTATCGGTGATTATTCCTGCCTACAACGCGCAAGATTATTTAGCCGAGTCCGTAGATAGTATGCTTGGCCAAACTTATAAAAATATTGAAGTCATAATCATAGACGACAAATCCAAGGACGACACGGCGAAAATAGGAAGCTACTACGCCAAAAAAGATAAGCGTGTGAAGTTCGTTAAGAACAAGACTAATCTAGGAATTGGCGGCAACAGGTCGAAGGGTATAGAGTTGGCCGAAGGCAAGTATATATGCTGGCAGGACGCAGATGATATATCCACACCTAATAGGATAAAGCTACAGGTGGCTATTTTAGAAAAGTATCCAAAAGTCGGTGTAGTCGGTGGTTGGCTGAAGTTCTTTAGTAGCCGTGGTGACGGGGTGGTCCGTAAATATAGTGCGAACGATAAAGAGCTCCGTTCAAAAATATTCATGTACAACCCCGTAGCGCAACCAGCCTCTATGTTTAAGGCAGAATGCTTTAAAAAAGTTGGTGGCTACAGCAAAAAGTATAAGGTTTCTGAAGATTTGGAAATGCTGTTCCGCGTTGGTGAAGCCTACGAGTTTAGCAATGTACAGGAAGTGGTGCTAAAGTACAGGCAGTCGGATACATCCTTAACCGCTACTAAGCTCAGGGATATGGAAAAGACTACCTTAAAGATTAGGGATTGTTACAAAAACAGCCCTAGTTATAGTTATACCTTTGCCGATGCTGTATACAACTCTGCTCAAAGACTTTCCATGTATATGCCAACACGCTTGCGCATGTTTGTGTTTAAAATCATACGCGGTGATTCATAATGCACAAGATAGTTTTTGCTTCGCATGTAGCGCTGATTGATGGTAAGGCGTATGACGGTATCGGTAACGTACTAAAAGCGACGCTAAACGGTTTGGTTGATGAATATGTCTTTGTACGCAACTCTATAGATGGCAACCTGCCTTCGCAAGTTCAGTACTACAGCAAGGGCTCTATCAATAAAACAGATGACATAGGAGTGTTATCCAGTTTAGGCCCGCTGCGTTATGTATCTGAATATTTTAAAACGGTTAAATATTTTAAAGATCAAAAACAGCAGATAAACGTGTATATAGGCATAGACCCGCTTAATGCCCTGTCAGCTATACGGTTAAAAAAAAGCGGCATAGTCAACAGGGTGGTTTTTTACACGGCAGATTATTCGCCCAAGCGCTTTAATAATGTGATCTTGAATTTTTTATACCACTCTATTGATAAATACTGTGTTAAGCATGCCGATGAAGTGTGGTCGGTGTCTACAAGAATATGTGACATTCGGCGTAAAATGCGGTTACCAGAAGAAAAGAATATTTTTGTTCCAAACGTCCCCCCTATAGAATTTAATCAATATGCAAGTAACATACATGATCGATATCGGTTGGTTACAACTGGAATAATCGATAAACAACTTGATTTTGAAGGTGCCATTCGTGCGGTAGCCGAACTAAAGAGCGAGTACCCTCAAATAGGTCTAACTATCATGGGCAATGGCCCCGAGGAGAAGCCGCTGCAGAAATTAGCCAGTGATCTTGATGTTGAAGACAGAATATTATTCACCGGACGAGTGCCGCTAGAAAAGGCGTTAGAAATACAGTCAAAAGCAGGTATTGGCCTTGCGCTCTATACGGGTATCTGGGGATTTAACATGTATGGAGATAGTACTAAATGCCGGGAATATTTTAGTTTTGGGCTACCTGTTGTATCTACAGACACCCACTCGACCGTTGAAGAGATAAAACGCAGCGGGGCGGGGATTGTTGTGGGCCTGTCGGTAGATGAGTATAAAAAGGCGATAGTCAAAATTTTGGATAATTACGATGCCTATTCTCGTGCCTCAAGTGAGCAGGGAAAAGTTTACTCCGGTGTGCACCGTAAGGAAATCAAGCGCATATTACGTGCTTAAGTTAAGGCTTATCGAGCGCTGAACTACGATTCGCCAGTTTTGGCGTACCCATTTGGGTTTTGCGATTGCCATTTCCAAGCGTCACGGCAGGCATCTGCTATGCTGAGTTCTGCTTTCCAGCCAAGTTCTTTTTGGGCAAGTAACGGGTTACAGTAGCACGATGCGATATCGCCGGGGCGGCGGTCGACAATTTTGTACGGCACATCATGGCCACAGGCCTTACTAAAGGCAGCAATCAATTCTAGTACGCTTGTGCCTTTTCCGGTGCCAAGGTTATACGCAGACACACCTGGCTTGGAATGGCTAATGGCGGCAACATGGCCACGCGCCAAGTCGACAACATGAATATAATCGCGCACACCGGTGCCATCAATGGTGTCATAATCATCGCCAAACACGCTGACGAATTGCCGCTTGCCAACAGCGGTTTGTGAAATGTAGGGCAGCAGGTTATTGGGGATATCAGAGGGGTCTTCGCCAATCAGGCCGCTTGTGTGGGCGCCGACTGGGTTGAAGTAGCGCAGCAGCGTAATTTCGTATGTTATATCCGCTGCTGCGACATCGGTTAAAATCACCTCATTCATATATTTTGTCCATCCGTACGGGTTGGTAATGCCTACACCTATGCGGCTTGCTTCGGTAAGCGGTAGCTCCTGCGGTGTGCCGTAGACAGTCGCCGACGAACTGAATACAAGCCGGTGAACGCCGTGCTCTTTCATGGATTCAAGCAGTATAAGAGTAGAATCGATGTTGTTGGAATAGTATTCCAGTGGTTTTTGTACTGACTCGCCTACCGCCTTTAAGCCGGCAAAATGAATCACGCCGTCTATCGCATGTTCGGTAAAAATCTTATCCAAAGCGGCTTTATCACGCACATCCGCCTGATAAAAGGGGATAGTTTGTCCAACAATCTTTTCGACACGCTTAACGGCTTCGCGCGAGCTGTTTGAAAGGTTGTCTATTATCACCACATAATGCCCTGCGGCAATTAGTTCTATTGCTGTATGCGTGCCGATATAGCCGGCGCCACCGGTAAGAAGTATATTCATATACCTATTATAACCTTTCGTTTATAATAAGGCGTATGATTACTGTGATAATTGCAGGAGGGTCGGGAACACGCTTGTGGCCACTTTCGACAACTGAAGTACCAAAGCAACTTTTAGCACTGACCGGTGAGCGCACTATGGTGCAACAGGCGTATGACCGTGCCTCAAAGCTGGGTGGTGAAGTATATGTGGTAACGGAGGCGAGTCATGCTGGCGCATTACGCAGTCAGTT
>CALEKV010000002.1 GCA_937902525.1 uncultured Candidatus Saccharibacteria bacterium
CAATCTTGTGCATGTTTGTCGATACAGCCACGCCAGTATCGACATCAGGTTCAGATTGAATAGAGGTCGGGGACGAATTATTCAATCCATTTTTGACTCGTTTAACACGTGGAGCGATCACTTTTGGCGACCAGTTCGCCATTTTAGTCGCATCGGTGCCGTATTTCTCGTAGTCAGCAACTACTTTTACTAGTCGCGACTTATACGTCGCGAGTGAACCTGCAGAAATCTTATTCTTGCTAAAGATCAGATTATTAATCTGGTCTATGTTCTCGAGCGTCTTCTGAACCGAAGCCTTCTCCTCGTCATTAAGCTCGGCTTCGAATACTCTTAGCGCAGCCTTGTATCCCTGGGCCGTGTTCGGCGGATACTTCCTGTTTCGCAATGCTGTGTCGATGAAGTCGTATAAATCCTTGATTGTTGCACCCATACTGTTTTTACCTCCTTGAGAGTTTATTAAGTGTATAAGTCCATATTAGCCTTATGCAATATGAGTGTCAATACCAATTTTGATTGTAACCTGTTGTATTCGATCTACTTATATATAAAATGCCCAACATAGCCGCCTTCTAGTCGTAAGAGCTAAGTAAAATCTAGGCTCACAACTTATTCCAGATAGCGGTACAATTACATCATGAAGACCGCAAAGTTGACTCGATTAAAAACTCAATGCTCAAAATGCGACTCATTCAAAGTAGCGCGCATTATCTATGGCATGCCCGATTTCACTAATCGACTGAAGAAACTAGAGGAACAAGGCAAGATCGTCTTCGGCGGGTGTTCTGTTGCCAGTAGCGACCCAAAATACGAATGCACTGATTGTGGGACCGGCTATTACAAACGCCTTACAGGCAAAGATCCGAACTGGACCGGTAAAATCGATGTTCAGCATATCCAATTATCGACGCTCGTTATCCCCCGGCACTTATAATTTACATATGTTTTATGGTATAGTGTATGTACGATGCATGCGTGAGGATTCGCAGAATCCGTACACATCGAAGTGTCATTCACGCATTTAACTTCGACCAATTATCAGCTTAGTAGCAGTAGATAATTGCAAGACGAGGTGGTGGTAAAAGACGAGGCCTAGACTGCCGCTCGCAATAAAGCCATAGAGAAAAAAACAGCAAGCCATTACTAATCTACGTCGTATGCGTTATATGGGTGAGGCGGATGATGACTCGTGGTACTTCGCTGAAATGGAAACGCTTGAGTCAGAGTTAAAGGACTTGCAGGGTGCCCGCAATTACGCCGAGCACAAAGCCCGCAATTGGCGAGCGGAGGCTGATGAAGTGTTTACCTTTGCCCGCTATGCCAAAGAGGACTTTGATAGTGATGACCTTGAGAAAAAACGAGCTGTTGTCGTGAAGCTTGGCGAGAAACTGACGATTTTAGATAGAACTATTCAGTTTGTCCCTAATAAATACTTTGTTCCAATAGAAAAAATGAACGAAGCTACAATGCAGCCTCAAAATATAGTTAGAACTGACGATTTACAGATAAAAAACCCTACTTTTCAGCAGGGTTCTCTATCTTGGCTCCGGCGACTGGATTCGAACCAGCGACCTAGTGGTTAACAGCCACCCGCTCTACCGCTGAGCTACCCCGGAACAACGAACGTTCACATCCGCAAAAAAGCAGATGGACGTTCGAAGGTTGTAGATAAAAGGTACTTAAGATCGGAAGAGCGTCGTGTAGGGAAAGAGTGTAGATCTCGGTGGT
>CALEKV010000003.1 GCA_937902525.1 uncultured Candidatus Saccharibacteria bacterium
ACAACTTGTGGCAGGTTAAGGACTCTGTGCGCCGCAAGCTGGAAGACGGTAAGGCGAGCGCCGAACTTAGCAAGCAAGTAGCGGAGTTGTGGTTTGACGCGCCGATTGCGCTTGATTTACCAGCCATGGATATTAAAGACTTAGACACCCTAAAACTCCGTGATATTTTGCAGCGCTTAGAGTTTAGGAGCTTGTTGAATAAACTACCGGAGCACATGCAAAACCACCAACCAGTGGTGCGCGACAGTACACTTGACCCGGCTGAACGTTTGAATGGCAGTGAAGCGAATGCTGTGTTGATGATGGCGCGCGAGCTGGTGGTGTGGCCAGTTAATGGTGAAATATGGTTGAGTCACGAGCGTGGGAAAGTTGTCAAATTAACAACAGTAGAAGCTAAGGATATCTTAACTAACGTACCAGTAGTGGCACACGACGCCAAAATATTTTTGAAGGAGCTGCTGGCGGCAGGGTATATCGATTTACCAGAAGTTCACCACGACATTGCCCAGGGGTCATTTTTGTTAAATCCGCTGCGTAAAAGCCGGGCGCTTAATGACCTGATTGGCATGGAGGTAGATACGCCTGAACTCGCCATTAGCGCCTTATGGACGCTGTATGAAGAACAATCAAGGGCGTTGGATGAACAGCCAAAAATTGCTAGCGTAGCACGGACGATTGATTTTCCGTTGATACCGGTGTTGGCCCGCATGGAACACCGCGGTATCAAGCTGGACGTAAGCCAGCTTGAGCAAATGAATACAAAAATTACTGCAGATTTGTCAGAGGTGCAAACACAAATGTATGCAATGGTTGGATATGAGTTTAATATTGCCAGTCCGGCGCAACTGGCGGATGTTTTGTTTACAAAGCTACAACTACCAACAGCAACAATTAAACGCGGTAAAACCGGTTTTAGCACTGGTCAAAGCGAACTCGACAAGCTGCGCGGCCAACATCCAATCATTGAACTAATCGAACAATACCGCGAACTAAGCAAGCTGCAAAATACGTATGTGGAAGCATTGCCAAAGCTAGTTGATGAACAAAGCCGTATCCACACAACGTTTAATCAGGACGTTGTGGCCACGGGGCGCTTAAGTAGCACCGATCCGAATCTGCAAAACATTCCGGTACGTACTGAATTGGGTCGTAAAATCCGCGATGCGTTTGTGCCCGAAAAAGGCAATGTGTTTGTCAATGCCGATTACAGCCAGTTTGAGTTGCGCTTAGCGGCGGTGTTGGCAGGTGATGATAAAATGATTAACGATTTTAATGCCGGTACCGACATTCACTTAAAAACCGCTGCCGAGGTTTACAAAGTACCGCTAGATAACGTCACTAAAGCTCAGCGAAGCGCCGCAAAAACGGTGAACTTTGGTGTGCTTTATGGAATGAGCGTGCATGGCCTGACCGCAGCCACGGGTATGACTTTTAAAGAAGCCAAAGAGTTTATTGATGAGTTTAATGTGGTGCGTGCCAAATTAGTAGAATACACCAAGGGCATAGTCAAACAGGCTCACGAAAAGGGATATGTAGAAACCCTGTATGGTCGCCGCCGTCCCACACCCGATGTTAACAGTAGTAATTTTGTGGTGCGCCAAGCGGCCGAGCGCGCCGCTGCTAACATGCCAATTCAGGGTACAGAAGCTGATCTAATGAAAAAAGCCATGATAGTAATTGACGAAAAAATTAACGGGCTAGGCGAACAGTTGTTGCAGGTGCACGACAGCATTTTGGTGGAATGTAAAAAAGAAAACGCCGAAAAAGTCACGGAGATTCTGCGAGACACTATGGAAAATATTGCGCCCGACGTTGGCGTTAGGTTGCAAGTTGATGTTCACACTGGCGATAACTGGGGTGAGGTGTGATCTTTAAAGAGCGCAAATTGTTTATGTGCTTGTAGTAAATAATACATCAAAACGCTTGTGTTTATGTCTGTAAAAAGGTATAATTATAAATGTATTTCTACCATTACGATAAGTTATAAATAGGGGTAGAAGATAATTTATGCGAGGAAACGGCGTATTGCGCAACGTTTTGCTTAAACGAACACAAAGAATATTGCTACCAGCGGTGGTGGCTTTGTTCGTTACAGCAACGTTTAGTGTGTTGTTTGCTGCTGCTCCGGTCCACGCCCTGACCACTACGCCACAACGGATTAACTTCCAAGGCCGTTTGACAGATACTAGCGGTAATGTCGTGGCTAATGGGTTATACAACA
>CALEKV010000004.1 GCA_937902525.1 uncultured Candidatus Saccharibacteria bacterium
TTGCAGGGTCAAGAATTTTTACAAGAAGGCGCATTTAATGATTGGCAGGAATTGCAATGGGACAATCTGCAAAAATACCCAGGGATTGTTGAAGCTCATCGGCATTTAATTGCTTTGCGTAAAAATCAATATGGCAACACCGCCGGATTACAAGGCCAGTCCACTGCAATCTTTCATAAAGACACGCACAATAATATCTTGGGATACCACCGTTGGAGTAGTGGCGGCGCAGGCGACGATGTTTTAGTAATTGTTAACTTTAATAATACAAAACAGCAAAATTATACTATCACTTTACCACGTAACGGCGAATGGCAAATACGATTTAGCAGCAGCTGGAAGGGTTATTCGCCAGATTTCACTGGAACAACACTCGAAAACGTCATCACCGACAATAATAATGTAGCAAAGCTCACCGTCCCGCCGTATAGCGTCTACATTTTATCGCAAGACTGAATTAGCAAATTTAACTGTATTGCGTATATATGATATATTTATGATGTCGCACGAAAACACCGTTGCACGCTCCCTTACGAAAGGGTTTTCTGTGAAAGTTCTCAAAGAAAAGCCGTTCAGTCTAAAAAGGACCTGTAAATGTGGTTCAGTGCTTTACATCGAAGAAGGCGATGTAAAGTATGGAGATTTTGGCCGTTGGAACGACACCGTTTTTGAGTTCTACGCAACTTGTCCAGTCTGTGAACGAGATATCATACTCGAACCGGAACAGATTCCGCCTAAAGTAGAACAGATAGTGCGCGCTCGCCGCGGCAATTAATCCCACCTCACCCGCATACCCGCACCTAGCCGTGCGGCACCCAGACACAATCACGGGCGCCCGGCCTCAAAAGGTGCGGGCGTTCAATTTTTATTCTACCTACGTAATTCTTGCCTTAACTTCATTTATTAAATCGCGCAGCTCTGCGGCGCGCTCAAATTCCAGGTTGGCGCTGGCTAAATTCATTTGACCAGTCAAATCTTTGACCAAACTGGCGTATTCATCTTTGGGAATTTTATTTAGATTAATTTTCTCCTTCAGGTCAGTATCCTTTTGTGGAATGATAGACCGCAAACCCTCGCCGATTTCCTTAGCTACACCGCGCGGTGTAATGCCATGTTCTTGATTATAGTTTTGCTGAATTTCACGGCGACGATTAGTTTCGCTGATGGCGCGCCGCATACTCTCTGTTATTTTGTCGGCGTACATAATGACGCTACCGTCCACATGTCGCGCGGCACGGCCAACGGTCTGAATGAGAGCGCCCTCGCTGCGCAAAAAGCCTTCTTTGTCGGCATCAATAATCGCCACTAAACTAACTTCAGGTAAATCTAGGCCTTCACGCAATAAATTAATACCAACCAAAACATCGTACACGCCTAAACGTAAGTCGCGTAAAATATCACCGCGCTCAAGCGTGTCAATGTCGCTGTGGATGTACGCCGTTTTAATGCCAAGTTCTACTAGGTGTGCGCTTAAATCTTCGGCCATGCGCTTAGTCAACGTAGTCACTAGTACGCGCTGGCTTTTAGCAGTGCGGTCTCTAATTTCGGCAATAAGATCGTCAATCTGATCCTCGCTGCTACGGACATCGATTTTAGGATCTAGTAGTCCAGTTGGGCGGATAATTTGCTGAGCGGGCGGCGGACTATTTTCCAGTTCATATTGCCCCGGCGTAGCACTGACGTAAATCACCTGATTAATATGCTTATCGAACTCATCAAAGCGCAGTGGTCGGTTATCCAAAGCGCTCGGTAGGCGGAATCCATGCTCAACTAACACCTCTTTACGAGC
>CALEKV010000005.1 GCA_937902525.1 uncultured Candidatus Saccharibacteria bacterium
GACCGGGCTGCTCCACCCCGCGATACTGTATTAACCTGTTACAGCTAGTTATTGTATCAATATCCGCCTATTTTTGCAAGGTCTGGCTATTGGCTGCACTGTTGCCTATCAAAAAACTCACCCACTGATCAAAATTACTAGGCGGTTCATTGGCGACCTGCTGCAACACCGGCTGCTGTTCACGCTTAGCCGCAGTGCTATTAGCGGGCAAAATTAACACCTTTTCACCGGTGCCAGCTAGGCCTAAATGCTCTCGCGCCGCCAGATCCTTATATTCGTCACTTTTATAATAATTTTGCTGGTACTGCATGTTAGCGACCTGCAGCTCCAATAACTCTGCCTGTCGCTTTTGATCATCTACATTGCGTTGGAGGGCATAATTGCGCTGCATCATCGTCACCGAGCCCCATACCCACCCAGCAGCAATTACAAGCGCTACCACCACAACAATGTTGTTCATTGTTAGGTAGTTATGTTTTAGGTGATAATAGACTTTTTTTACCTTTTGCATATCCATAAGCTATATTAAATTATAGCGTAACAGATGGATATAGGCTATAATACCCTAGTGACCACGGGGGTGTAGCTCAGTGGTTAGAGCAGCGGGCTCATAACCTGTTGGTCGAAGGTTCAATCCCTTCCACCCCCACCAAAAACCTCCGCATGGAGGTTATTTTAATCATCCTTTTCTAGCACCTCGCGTATAGCAGCACCGTAAGGAAGTTGGTGTGCATCAACAAGATAATCCACTCGAGCCTCCTGCCCAGGCGTCAACTCCACGCCCGCAGCTTGAGATTGATTTGTTATATGCTCAAAACCAGCCTGCATTTCATCTAGCGTCAAAGCTGGCACATCATCGCCTGTTATCGAATGCCTGGGCAAGATAGTTTGTATAGCAGCCCTACCAAGAGGAATTTTATCAGGCCAACCGTTCTGACGTGATCGCCTATTGGCATTACTCCAATAATAATTTATTACATCCGCCGCTTGACCCGGTGTTAGCTTTGATGTCATAGTTTAATTATAGCATAAAACCAATAATAAATCAACTTAAAAGTCCCCGCCAAGGGACCAACACAGGCGCCCTACCACGGGGACTCTTTTTAGCACCTGTTTGTTTACTTGTTTAGCATAAACCTTTTTAGTAACTTAACGCAAGCTTTTTGCCATGTAATATTTCCAACAAAAAATCCCGTACAGAAGTAACGGGACTTTTTTGTGCAATAATTGATTACTTGCTTTTCTTAGAAACGGTCAAAAAGCCGTTGCGTGGATTTTCCTTAACGATACGATCATCCGGCAAATCACAAGGCACGCCCTTTTCATTCTTTTCTACCTTGGCAAAAAAGTAAATGGTTTGTGGTTTGCCACCACGCAGGGTGACTTCGGTCTTATGCAGGTAGTATTTAACACCTTTTGAGTTTGTGTGACTGTAAGCCATATTGGTTATACCTCCTATTAGTATCTTACAACCATTAGGTTATAACGGGGGCACGCCCCCTGTCAACACCTACATACCCCTGTAGTGTGTTTTTAGTAACATTTTTAACACCAGCAAACCAATGGCGCGCGACACAATCGCAAGGATTATCAACAAGCACACCACGACCGACGCGCCTGCAAAATCAAACGACAACAGGGGTGATTCAAACGCATACCGATACAAAGATTTATCGGGATACTGTGGAAGTGCCGCTAAATCGACCACCTGCCCACCTCTGGTAATTTCACGAATCATACAGTCCTGATACTCCTTGGAATAACCTGTGGATAACGGCTTGCATAGCGCATCAGCGCGCGCATTCACGTTTTCGCTGCCGCCAACAGTCGCTTGCTTAATTTTTTCCGTTACCACTGCCGCATCACGGTTATACTGGCCCTCCAGATAAAATGTGCCCGTGTAGGCATTCATGTGGGAGTTAGCATACTTTTGCAAGTCATACAGCCGCTCGCGCGCATCCTTCGGGTCAGTGGCTACTCGCGCCGCATCACGCCGCTGCACCATACCGACATTATTTAAGCGCAAAAACGTGGCCGCCACAAATAACATGATCAGCAAAATCAACACCAACTGCCAAGTCTTGACACGCTGTACCATGGAAATTGTTTTGCGTATATTGTTTGGACCAGCCACCTAAAAACCCACCTTAGTTTAACTACCCATAAGTATACATTAAGTGGCGGCTATTTGGTATATCGCCTGCCTGTCAGCAAGGAAAGCTCTACCACGGCAGCCAGCACAAAGAACAACTGTAAACCTGGCATAACGCCCCATATCCACACCAATAGTGCCGCACTGACGCAAGCTAGCGCCGAACCGATATCTTGCCATACTTGCATGAGCGCAAAGTACAGTATACGATGTCCCGATGTATCTGCCGTGTCAAACATGCCGCGCGTCCAAGGTAAAACATATGCAGCAGTGCCGATTTCATTGACTACATTAGCTCCCACAACAGTTGCTGGTGTACTAACAAATGGCCTAAAAGCATGGAGAGCCGCGCTAGCAACCACACCAGCAGTAAACAAGGCGTCACCCTTGCGCTTGTCAATTATTTTACCAAACAGCCAGGCGGCCGCCATAGACATGAACACACCAACCGAGAACAACGAGCCTAAAGCGGTATAAGCTGCATTGCCAAAAGTTGAAAATACAGCGATTGCCACAAACAGCACCCATACTGTACCGCTAACAACATAATCATGCCCCGTCGCCGCCTGCGCCACAAAACCGCGCCAGGTCAGCCGCCATGGAAAGCCTTGGATTTTTATACGCCCGCGGATAGAAATCGGTTCGATCGTGCGGAACAACGGAATGGATGAAACCATAAACAATACGGTCGCCACAATTATCACAACGCCAGGGCCAAACAGAGTTGCTAGCACGCCGCCCGCCAATGGGCTAATGACACGCGCAAACCGCTCTATTAGCTGCATGGTGCCAAGTTCTTTACCTGCATGACCAATATGTCTAACTTTTGAAAAATCAATCAAATAGCTAACGTTATAAAGCGATGCAGCCATATTTTGTAAAACGCTAAAAATAATCACGGCTGGTAAACCATATTGTGGTACAAAAAACATGGCTATCATACTGGGCACGCGTAGAATGTTTGCCATTAGCACGCCATGCTTGGGCCCAAAATATGCAATGTATTTTGCCGACACAAACGCAATGGTGCCTTAAGCGCAAACACCGCACCATACAAAATTAAGATAAATAAGACCGAATACCCAAGTTCATACAAATATAGGGCCATAAACAACCCAACAATATTGACAGCGAACACCATAATAAGGCGCGAGACATACAACTCGGCCACCTCATCAAAAGAAACATTGCGCCAATAATGACGACGCCTAAAGATACGACCGATAATCCACTGAAGCATGTCTATTTTTTGCCCACTTTACTACTTTATTGTACCATGAAACTATGAATATATATTTTGCTGGCACTGGCGGCGTGGGAATCGGGCCACTCGCAGAAATCGCAGGCGATGCCGGGCACTATGTCGCCGGGTCTGATACCGCAAGCAACCCAGTCACCCGCCAACTCGAAGCCAAGGGCGTAACAATCAGCTCCATTCAAGATGGCAGTTTTATTGAACAAATCAACCGCGACCACCCCTTGGATTGGTTTATCTACACCGCTGCCATGCCACAAGACCACCCAGAGTTAGTAAAAGCCAGGGCACTTGGTATAAAAACCGGCAAACGCGACGAGCTGATTAGCGAAATTATCCGCGAACATAATTTGAAATTGATTGCCATTGCTGGTACTCATGGCAAGACTACTACGACAGGGATGTTAGTCTGGGTATTCAAACAGCTCGGCATACCAATTAGCTACTCTGTAGGGTCAACCCTAAGTTTTGGACCCAGTGGCCATTTTGATGCACAGGCGCAGTATTTTGTGTACGAGTGTGACGAATTTGACCGAAACTTTTTGCATTTTAGCCCCCACCTGTCGCTAATTACTAACGTAGATTACGATCACGCCGACACTTATCCGACTCCAGCCAATTACCTTGCCGCCTTCCAGCAGTTCTTGGATAGTTCACAGTACACTTTGATGTGGCAAAGCGATGCATTAAAGGGATTGCAGCTCCATCAAGCCGGCGCCGTGTTGCAATCGGAAGAAATTCAACCGCTAAGTTTAGCAGGCGCCCATAACCGCCAAAACGGAACATTAGTCGCTCATGCTTGCGAATACCTAAGGGCCGGTGACTCCATTACTATTACCAAAGCACTCAACGCCTTCCCTGGCACCGCACGCCGCTTTGAGCAGTTGGGCACTGGTCTATATAGCGATTACGGTCACCACCCCACCGAGATTGCCGCTACTCTGCAGCTCGCCCGCGAACTATCCGACGACATCACCTTGGTGTATCAACCACACCAAAACACGCGCCAACACCAGGTAATAGCGCAATATACAGATTGCATGACACTAGCCAAAAAAATCTACTGGTTACCCACATACTTAACCCGCGAAAACCCAGATTTGCCGGTTTTAACACCTCAACAGCTCACCCAACACCTCGCCAACCGTAGCAGTGTTGAATACCGCGACCTAAACAACCAACTGTGGGCAGATATACAGCGCGCACGCGCCTTAGGCGGGTTAGTGGTGGTGATGGGTGCCGGTACCGTTGACGACTGGCTGCGCGTCCAGCTAGCACGCGAACCTTAGGAGTGAAACTTTAGATTCCAAGCGATTCTTGTGCCGATAGCTGAAATGTGTACTCTTCAAAAAAGAAATCATCATTAAATAGAGTTCGTTCAGTCACGGCTTGCAAGCCCGGCGCTACTGGCAGGCCGCCAATATCAAGTGGAGCGCACCACTCATAACCTTCTGGTGGGTCATACGAATCAATGTCAAATCGCACTATATGCATAAGGGTTGCGCTCAGCGCCAACTTGCCATGGTGTAATCTCACGTAGCAATCACCAACATGACGCAATACTGGCGGTACAAAATGTACCAAGCTTTTCGACGCCCAGCGACCCGCTTCTACAACAGACGAATCCGCCACTGTCATGTATGCTGTCGGTAACTCCCACCGACCTATATAGGGCTGATTGGTTTTTTTGTGTAATAGAATCTTACCGTAACCGTCTTGCACGACCAGTGATACAACCACGTTAGGCTGCATCCTAATGTCATCGGTGCTAGTATCCCGCACGATAAATGCTAGCCCAGACAACCCCAGAGTATACCCGGCACCTGACTTTACAATCCAACCGCCTTTTTGTAACGCATTCAAATGATAGCTGAGGGTATTTGAGCTAACACCAGGTGGCTTCATATCCTTAAAACGTAAATATTTCTGGGTCTTTAATTGACTCAAAATGTATTTTTGCGTTACATTCAGCACAGTAGTAAGTTTATTCATATTTGACTCAATCCTCTTAGCTAAGTGTAGCACGTACAAACTGCGTCGTTAAGCCCTGCCCTAACCATTTACTCTCGTATGCCGTCATAATCTTGTACCGTTCAGGTAGCTCTGAACCATGAAGGTCAAGGCTTAACTCTAAAATGCGCCAATCATTTGCCGCTAGCTGCTCAAGGCTCCACGCAAAAAACGGGGCGTTGTCATGCTTGATATACAAGCTGCCGGAATTTTGAAGTGCCTTGCGGTAACATTCAAGATAATGCGCATGAGTCAAACGGCGACCAGCTGAACCCTTCTTTGGAAAGGGGTCGGAAAAGGTCAACCAAATACCAGCAACCGATTGGTCATTGACTAAAGACGCAAGCTGATCTGCCCGCGCACGGACGAAAAAAACATTGTCCAATCCCCTGGCCTGGGCCTCGTAGGCACCCTTTTGCAGGCGATCGCCCTTAATGTCCACGGCAATAAATATTTTGCGCGGTTCAAGCGCGGCTTGCTCCACCATAAACATACCGTTACCGGCGCCAATTTCAATATAATCAGCGTCGCGCTTCTTCCATTCAGCAAGTTCAAAGCAAAGCATGCTGTTACTAAACTTAGCAAAGCGGTATTTTTTACGCTTACGAGTGATGATAAATTGCTTAGGGTCGATATATTCAGGCACGACCCGTATTATAGCTTAGTTCCACCTGCTCAACTAGTGTACACTAGACATCTAGCCCCTAGGGTATTAATTTATTGTGCAGGTGTCTGAGTAGCTGGCGACGTTAAACGAAAAGCATCATTGTCGACAGCCGCGGGGTCGTAGCCATTGATTTGTTGAATGGCTTTAGTGTGCTCATCATATGCTTTCAAAAAATCAGAAAATGTCTGATCATCAAGTGTGCCGCTAGATGGAAAAGCGGCCGCCGACTTTTCCTGAACAATTTTATCACGCACACCGGCGTAACGCGGACCGCTAAGGTCTAACTGAGCCGCACCGCTACTATTGTATAGACTTATCGCAATCGTCACCAATACACCAGACGCCAAAACCACTCCAGTCAGTAATAGCGTCATCCTGTTAGGTCGGCGAGTACCGAGTTTTTTATTGTGTTTGACAACGCCGACACTATTGTTCATAGCTTTGCCCTTCTGTTGCTACTTGTTTTTGCACAATAGACACGTCGTCACGATACCGGCTAGCCAACGCCACAAGCTTATCGAGTGATTCGCGCACCGCCGAACGTTTTTGTAACAATACAGTCAAATTATCATAAAACTCCACCGGCTGGTTATAGCAGCTCATTTGAGTAATCCGCGCAACGCTCTGCTCATACTCGCGGTATATGGACTGGAATCGCTTAACCTCTGCGTTAAAGTCGACCGTTGTCTTTGCTAGTGCCACACCATCAAACTTATTAAGCGCCACACGGCCATTCATCGGCGCCATTAAGCGGTTATACAGCGTTTCAAGTTGCTGGCCAATATTAACATATGCTACTTTATCAGTTGCCCTGACACTACTAATAGCCACCTGAGTGTCGCCACAATTATTGCGTATATATTCAATCCTATCGACACCAAGATCGGATTGGTCTAATGCAAGCACTGTACGGGGGGATACCAGTAATGCAATGACAGACGCAATAATCAAACATGAACGTTTCATCTTTTTATTATCGCTTGGAGCGGTTATTTGGTCAAATTAATTGTGCCGCAATCGCCTCTACTGGATTGATGCCGTTAAGCGAGCAATGGTGTCAAAAATTTTATGTGCCACTGGTCGTGTCGACCATATCTCTTTATCAATCATCTTTGAATTTGCTAAGTATGTATCAGCTACCGCCTGCAGGCTGCTGGCGAATTGCGCGCCATATACAACTACTGTCAGTTCGCTATCTAACAAAAACGACCGGATGTCCATATTACTCGAGCCCACCGTCGATACCTCATCATCAATGATAATAAATTTGGAATGAACCAGAGCGGGGCTGCGATGCAGATAAATATGTACGCCAGCATCAAGTAATTCTTCGTAATACGAGCGTTGCGCGTGACCCACAAAAAACTGGTCTATTATTTCAGAATTAACCATTGTCACCGCAATACCCCTCCTTGCTGCGCTAGTAATGGCCGTCATCAAGTCACTATCAGGCACAAAATATGGGTTCACGATGGTGATAGAACGCTGAGCGGTATAAAATAACGCGGTAAAAACCTTTAAATTATTCTCATCGGAATAACCTGGGCCGCTTGGCAGCACCTGAGCGCGTAAATTAGTCTGCTTGTTATGACGGCGCGCCGCTGGATCAAATAACAAGATATTCTCCTTTGTTTCAGCCAGCCAGTCCGTAGCAAACACCACCTCTATGTGCTTAGTAATATGCCCTTCCATACGTACGACCAGTTCCTGATAATATAGACTGTCTTTACGGTGGTATGTTTTGTCAATAATATTTTGTGACCCGGTATAGCAAATTTCATGGTCAATGGTGACCATTTTACGATGATTGCGCAAATCCGGTCGCAAATATCGAGTAGGCGCCAAGCTAAACGGCAATGATGCCACAACCGGTACGCCGGCTGACTTTAGATAAGACACTGCGCTACGTGCCCATTGGCGATACCTAACCAGACTGTAGCTATCGTACAATACATACACGCTTACGCCGCGTTTATGGGCATCCACTAACGCCTGCAGAATTGCCTTAGTCGAATCATCAAGTGCAAAAATGTAATAACTGACATAAACTACTTCTTTAGCATTTACTATGTCCTGAGTCAGTCGCGCAAATACATCATCGTACGCATCTAATACTTCGTACCGGTCAGTGTACGTCACCGGCATGTGCGCTAGGCTTTCCGTAAGGTTAATCACCTGATTGTATTTGCCGTCAATGACTTGCCTTGCTTGCGTGTCACCTTGATCAATCGAAGCTAAATAGTGGTCAACCCGCGCCTGTAGGTTACGCCGATGCTTGGGTAACTTTGGATTACCAAACATCAAAAAGATGATCCAGCCAATAGCGGGTACCAAAAAGATCAGCATTAACCACGCCATGCCACTCATGGGATGGCGATTGCGCGGTACAATCACTAAGGCAAGCAACCGGAGGATCCAACCGATACATACAAAAAAAATTACAGGGATATGACTAAGTTCCGCCAGCAAGTACTCCATTGCCTACGATTGTCCGAGTTCTTTGAGCTGCGCCATATCGACAACGCTAGGGCTATTCATCATCACATCCACGCCGCTACCGTTTTTCGGAAAAGCTACGACTTCACGCACATTATGCTCATCTAATAATTCCATCAATATGCGGTCCACCCCAAACGCGCATCCGGCATGTGGCGGGGCGCCGTATTTGAACGCATTCAACATAGCGCCAAATTTTTCTTCGACGTATTCTTTACTAAATCCAAGTACGCTAAATACCTCATATAAAACATCTGGGTTGTGATTACGCACACCACCGCTGCATATTTCGTAACCATTCATCACCATGTCATACTGATCAGCCACGATTGACAACTTATCTTCAGCGGCACGAATTGCTTGTATACCACCTTTTGGCATACTAAATGGGTTATGCCCAAAATCAAGTCTTTTTGTCTTTTCATCGTATTCATAAAATGGAAAATCAACAATCCAGGCAAGAGCCACAACACTAGGGTCCTTAAGGTTAAATTGCGCAGCGAATTCCACCCTTAGTTTGCCAAGTACGGCATTGACCGTGCCACGCTTATCAGCACCAAAGAACACCGCATCACCATCCTTAGCACCAGTCCTACTTTTTATAGCATCCAGTTCCGCGACACTTAAAAACTTGGCAATTGGCGACTGAGGCTCGCCGCCACGATACATAATGTACGCCAGACCGCCAGCACCCTCGCCTTTTGCAATGTCAGTATAGTGATCAATCTGCTTACGACTTAGCGACGTGCCGTCTATCACGCAAATTGCTTTCACGCAATCAGCGTTTTTAAACACGCTAAATTCAGTATCGGCAAACACATCCGTTAACTCAATCAGTTCCATGCCATAACGCAAATCCGGTTTATCGCTACCGAACTTTTCCATGGCTTCGGCATACGGAATACGTGGAATATTTTCAGACAGCAGCTCTTTACCAGCAAAATCAGTGACCAACTCCTTCATCAACGGCTCCATCATGGTGCGCACAACCTCTCCATCTTCGACAAAACTCATTTCCAAATCGAGCTGGTAAAATTCGCCGTATAACCGGTCCGCACGTGGGTCTTCATCCCTAAAGCACGCTGCCAATTGGTAATAGCGCGACACGCCACCAACCATCAACAACTGCTTGAATTGTTGCGGAGCCTGTGGCAAGGCGTAGTACTTACCCTGCTGCAGACGGGATGGAATTAAAAAATCGCGCGCCCCTTCAGGACTGGAGTTTGCTAATATTGGTGTGGCAATTTCAATAAAATCGCGGCTATCCATGTAATTATGAATGTGTCGGTACATTTCAGCGCGCTTTTTAAGCATGTTCTGAATTTTTGGTCGGCGCAAGTCAAGATATCGGTACTTGAAGCGCAAATCCTCATTGGCTTGTGCATCCGCAAAAGGCTGGATTGGCAAAGCTTCGGCCCGATTTAATATCGTGACATCATCCACGATAATCTCAATGCCACCAGTTTCAATCTTGTCATTTTTCAGTTCAGCGGAGCGCTCTTTGACTAAGCCCTCGGCGCGAATCACGTATTCGTCGCGTAACTCCTGAGCTAATGCAAAAGCCTCAGCGTGCTCTGGATTGATCACCAGCTGCACAACACCCGCGTGATCCCTAATGTCAATAAACACCAGCCCGCCATGATCACGGCGCGCATGCACCCAACCCGAAATGACGACTCTTTTTCCAATACTGGTAATTGCCTGTGTTGTAAGCGTTCTTTCCATACAATCCATCCTTTAAGTTGATTACCTTTGCGGGGCTTTACAGTCATGGGCTGTATCCATAATAAAGCTCTCCCGGCCTTATTGCCGGCCCGTCAATTCATGTCACTTGCGCCGAGTAACTGTTTCATTACCGCTATTTTACCATTTTTTCAATCTGTAAGCTACACATCAGCTGCGTGCGGAGGGTTGTTGTTGTGGCGAGCCGACCGTTCAGCCACTGCCCGTAAGTCATCATGCTGGTCAAACTCATCAATGATTTTATAACCAAGTAGGGCTTCTACGACGTCCTCCAGGGTAACTACACCAGCCGTTTCGCGGCATTCGTTGACAACAATAAACATATGCCGGTGTGTTTTTAAAAATGCATTGAGGGCATGGTCGAGCGTTTGGTCGGTATTGATATAAAAGACACGCTTATCCATAATATCACCAGCCTGTTTTGACTCCTTATCTGCAAGCGTCACTAAATCGTGTGTGTACAAAATCCCCACCACGTGATCAATATCATTATCAATCACCGGAAAACGGCTATGCCCAGTTTTATGTAAGTCGTTCAGAATATACGGACCGATTATGTCGGATTTTTTTATGTAGCTCATGGCGCCGCGTGGCGTCATAATTTCTTGCACCGTCTTTTCATTAAAATGTAGTGAATTCACAATTCGACGCTTATCTTGTTCGTGCAAAATACCTTGCGACTCCTTGACCATATGCTCCAATTCGGCGCGAGAACTAATGATATGACGCCGCTCAATCCACACCACGCCCCGTATAAACCGCATAACTTTGGGGTGCTTTTCAATCAAAGCCAGGATAGCCCGCTCGTTTTCATCATACAACTTTGTAGCCACAGAATGCACAACTGGCAGCGTCGCTATTTTGCCATACAGCGCAGCAAACACGATTGATACTAGCGCACCCCAACCGAACCCCCAAGCATTGGCGCTCACCAACACAAAAAATACTAAAAATACCGCTACACCCAACCGCCGCAATGAATATAGCTCGGCAATCATAGTTTCACGCCTTAATTCATATGCAGCATCTTTATTACCAAGGCCTTTACGCCGCGTCAGTTCATACACACTAACGCCCGTACGCGCGGGCGATACTGAAGCAGTCAAAATCACCATACAGCCAATAAACAGAGAGGCCAGCAGATAGATTACGCTCATATCACCATTGTAGCGTAAAGGTGATGTTTTAGGTTATACTTGTATGGTAC
>CALEKV010000006.1 GCA_937902525.1 uncultured Candidatus Saccharibacteria bacterium
GATTCCGAAACGTGACTGGAGTTCAGACGTGTGCTCTTCCGATCTCGCTGCACGGCAGGCGTAATATTTGAGCGAGTCAGCCTTAGCGTCACCTTGCCGGCTTCGATTTTTGAAACATACAGCAGTTCATTGATGATTTCGATTTGCCGTTCATTAGTATTGAAAGCCTTTTCAGCAATTTGTTGTTGCGCTGGAGTGAGCGGCCCCACAATCCCACTTGTTAATATGCCGATATATTGCTTAACACCGCTTGCCGGCGTGCGCAGTTGGTGACTCGCTAACGCCAGCAGTTCGTCCTTTGTCCGCTCGACTTCGTGCTCATACGATTGATGCACGTTTTCCAGGCGCCGCAAAATAGATCGGAGCATGGAAACCGCTAGCAGTAGCCCTAGCAATGACCCGCCAATCAAAATGACTAGTGGTACGACAGTGGTATTAATCGTATCGGCGGCGCCCGCCACCTTCACGACCCATCGGCGATTGCCCACCACCAATTCGCCCTGCGACAATTGCGGATTGACCGCATTGCCGCCAGCGCCAGCTACGGTCGCCAGCTCGTGGGAAGCGCCATCTTCAGTATCATCCAAGGTTACGGACACTCCATCAAAAGTCTGCGGGAATCGAGTATAATATCCATTCAAAATGTCCGTCGGACGGACCGCTACATAAACAAACCCTTTTAGTTGCTGATGGCGCGCTTCTATGGTCATTGGTAAAACACGCGTAGCGTAAACCGGATAATACATCAATACGCCCCGGCCATTGTCGTTATCTGCCGCTGTGGCTGTACTATCTTGCACCAGAACCACTAGGTGCGACACAGCCATGCTAGCGCCATCAACGGCTCGCTTCATTGCGTTCTGTCGGTTATCCTCTGAATACATATCGTAACCGATAGCACGAGAATTCTCTTCGCTTGATGGCTGGAGATAAGTAATAGCCGTGCGTAAATTGTCGCCAGGTGACGACGTCACTGAAACATATCCGACCCCCACAGTGACCGGCAGTTGGCGCCCTACCTGCATATCTTCGTAAAACTGCGCCCAATCCTCGACCGTTAAATCGCCTTTCAGGTTGGACAGCGTTGCCCCAGCAGCCAACAACTGGTTGTAGCCTGATACTGCGCTGGAAAGCTGCGAAGTAATGGCGTTCCGCTTTTGATCAAGCGACACCTGGTAATCGTCATGAGCTTGGCGCGCCACTAAACTGGCTAAAAACAATGATGTAATAATACCCGATAGCAGAACAATAACTGAAAACAATACCGCCGACTGCTGTGCGGGTAATTTTATATTGTGAGATGAAAAAAAGGATTTAAAATATTTAAACATAAACCCCTTTTCAGTATACACCCCACCCCTATCAACTAGCAATAAATATCATAATTGTTACTACAATGCTATTGTTAATTTTACAACTATCATTTTTTCCTCTTATATGCTATTGTTTACTCCACCATTTTATTGACATAAGTGATAAACAATTGGTATTATCAAACTTGCGTTTTTTGAACCTGAGAGACTTAAAGGACGTGAGATTACCCGCATATAACGAAATGAAACATTGAAAATATTATTACTTACGTGCGGGGGTATAAAGGAGAAAATCATGACAGTACCATCATATTTGATGGCGCTCGGCATTGCTGCCGGAGTGTCTCTATTTGGTGCGCACGCAGCGTTTGCTGAAAGCGCAACAGACACGAGCAAACAACCACTAACCGTAACCGTTCAGTCCGGTGATACGCTTTCGTCTATTGCCGAAGCACACGACACCGATTATGTGCGACTATTCAATGCAAACGACAACATTGCCGACCCCGATGTCATTGACGTCAATCAAATAGTCCGCATTCCAACAGCAGACGAGCAGCTGACTGACCGCTTTGGAGCGCTACAAAGCGCGGCAATCACAGCGCAGCCCGTGCAGCAAGCGTATGTATCAGCCGTAAGTAGCCCCGCCATCAACTCAGTCACGGCGCCAGTGTATAGCCAGAGTTCCGCAGGCAATACTTACGCCTACGGTTGGTGCACCTGGTATGTTAAAAGCCGCAAACCGAATATTCCCAACGCATGGGGCAATGCCAACCAGTGGATCGGATCAGCCCAGGCTAGCGGCTACGCCACCGGCGCCGCACCGGCTGCTGGTGCTATCGGCGCCGCTGGTAATCATGTCGTCTACGTTGAATCCGTCAACGGTGACATGGTTAATATTTCTGAAATGGCATATGCCGGCGGAGTAGGAGTTGTACACTATCGCACCGTGCCTGCTAGCAGTTTTTACTACATTTACGCGTAAATACCAATTAAACTCTCCGCGTTATATAAAGATACCCGCTTAGCTGGCGGGTATCTTTATATAACGTAACAAAATGACGGGCAGCTATCTTAATTAACGATTGCGATTGCCAAAATGGAGTGAGCGGTGGGCGCGACGATACCGCGCAAACAGCACCATGCCAATGACTACTATTAGTAACACGCCGGCACCTATCATCACCAAAATCGTCTGAAGCGGTATAATCCAAAACGACTTAGTCGCCTCTATAGTCTGATTATTTTTCCCATACGTGAACGTAGCTGTCACAGTATAGTTACCAAAGCCGCCAATATTATCTAGTGGCACATCCCAGCGGCGTGCGCCGTCAGGCAGCACCACTTCGCGCGGATTGTTATTGTTAAAATCGGCTTCATAAATAACTCTGCTGCCAACTTTAACCGAAACTTTACCAACTGGCCCTAGTTGCAAGCCGCCCTTATTTTCAAAACGTGTGGCTAGCTGTAGGTTGTCTGAGTCACCGAAATAATCGTTAGCGGTACCATTTTGCTGAACTGCAAAATCAGTGAGCGTCAATTTTTCAACGACATCACCAGGCACGGTCAGTAGAACTAATGACGCCATACTAGCGTTCACATTCACCTGACTATCGCTGGTGGCTAACGGGGAAAAACGAATCGCCCCAAAATATCCGCCCGCCTGAGCATCAGCCGGCACTGCAATCGTCACATTAATACTTTTAGCTTGTCCAGCAGCAATTACCACATCCTCCACTGAGCCTATGAATCGTTTGAGGCTGTGCGTGGGCGCATAGTTATTTTCGTCAAGTATCAGCGATGGCGTGCCACGTTCATCGGCCGAAATAAAATCATTGACGGCTGGATGAACAGTTATTGTCTCATTAGTCAGGTTAACGATGGTAATCGCAATTGTCCCGCTTTCACCCGGTCTGATTTCCAGGTCGGCCCTGACCGGCGATAATTTTAGCGCACCGGAAGTAATAGCGCCTGGCCCAACCGCTAAGGCCGTTGGTGAGATAAAAATCATACAGGCAGTTGCAACTAGCACAGCTAGCCAATTACTCATGCATACTCTCCGCATACCAGCCTTTCTCACCATTACAACACACTATCCCCATGATATCAGATAGCACCCGCCGCGCCCAGTCGGT
>CALEKV010000007.1 GCA_937902525.1 uncultured Candidatus Saccharibacteria bacterium
ACACAGGAGCAATACACCAGCGATGTCGTGGGGCGTTACACAGCAGATTTAACAAAGTGCAGTAGTGGCACAGGGCAATCAGCTAATTAGCTGTGAGTTAATAATTATATGATTGCGCACATAGTAGGTAAGGTAGCCGAAAAATTTAACGGCACAGTCATTGTCGATGTGCACGGCGTTGGATATGAGGTGAATGTATCGGCCAATGATTACGACAGCACATTATTAGATAGTGATGTTAAGTTTTACACTTACCACCACGTTCGCGAACAGAGCCAAGAACTATTTGGCTTCAGTACGCTTGCTGCTAAAAAAATGTTTGAACTTTTAATTACGGTTCAGGGTGTAGGACCAAAAGCGGCCTTAGCTATTTTGAGTTTGGGAACCGCCGAACACGTGCGTAACGCCATTGCCAATAGTGACAGCGCGTATATTCAAAATGCCGCTGGCGTTGGTAAAAAAACCGCCGAGGGTGTTGTTGTTAAATTGAACGATAAAGTAGGTTTGCCAGTTTACTACAAGCAAGGTACGTCAGTGCAAACGGAACTTAACACTAATGACGAAGCTCTGGAGGCCTTAATGGCGCTTGGCTACACTTTAGCAGACGCTAGTAAAGCGCTTGAAGGTGTTGATCCTAAGCTTACTACCGCGCAGCGGGTGACGCAGGCGCTTAAGCAGTAAGTGACAAAAACAGTAGTGGACTACTTAGTTTGAATGAATTCAGGCGAAGGAGAATAGTTTGAGGGCTGTGTCCCGGAGCAATCGCCGCTGATTTCGAATTTTTGCATCTCGTTCTCTAGTCTGTGGGTGCGCGTATATACTTGACCGACACCGATTGCTTTATTGCAAATCCCCCCGTAGGCAACGTAGTTGTAATTGTATCCACCATAGATTGCTGCTTGCGTTGCAGTACTAGCTTGCGGGTCGACCGGTAACTTAGAAATATACTTAGGGACCAGGGCTGCTTCAAGGTTTGGCCAACTGCCATCCGAAGTTGAGCTCCAGGGCTTTTTTAATTGTGGCTATATCTTGCTTGCGTTGGCCGTCACGGCTGCGTGCTTGAATACCGTTGTAGCCCGCTATACTTATAGCGGCCAATATAGCAATGACAACCACCACAATCAGTAATTCCACAATAGTAAAACCGCTTGTGTTTTTACGCACGCTGTTAGTATAGCAAAGTGCGGGGGCAATCTTAATTGAATGGTATAGTAAGTATATGGTAATTGAACGGATTGTTGATACGGGACTGAATGATGATGATTCTGACGAGCAGATTATTGAATTGACGCTACGTCCGCAGAGTTTTGACGATTACGTAGGGCAAGAGCGTTTAAAAAAGAACCTGGGGCTAGCAATTGAAGCTGCGAAAAAACGCGGCGACCCGATTGACCATGTGCTTTTGTACGGCCCACCGGGGCTTGGTAAAACCACTATGGCAACGGTGATTGCCAACGAAATGGGCAAAGGCATCCGTGTAACTAGCGGGCCGGCTATTGAACGCGCTGGCGACCTGGCGAGCATTTTGACTAACTTACAGGATGGCGATATTTTGTTTATCGATGAAATTCATCGCTTAAGCCGCGTTGTTGAGGAGGTGCTATACAGTGCCATGGAAGATTATAAATTAGATATTGTGATTGGCAAGGGCCCGGCGGCGCGTAGCGTGAGGCTCGATTTGCCAAAGTTCACCGTAATTGGCGCAACCACACGCACTGGTAGCTTGGCGGCACCGCTGCGTGACAGGTTTGGTCATATTTATAGGTTGGAATTTTACACTCCGGGTGAGATATCAAAAATCATCAACCGTAGCGCTAGCATATTGCAGGCACAAATCGACCAGTCAAGTGCCGACATGCTAAGTACCCGCGCTAGGTTGACACCACGCATTGCTAACCGTTTGCTAAAACGCGTGCGTGATTATGCCGATGTAAACGGAGATGGTATAATTGATACCGCGCACACCATGGCCGCGCTGGATATGCTTGAAATTGATGAGCTAGGTCTTGACCCAGCCGATCGTAACATGCTAAATGCTATGATGGAAAACTATGCCGATAATCCTGTGGGTATCACCACAATTGCCGCGCTAACCGGTGATGAAGTAACTACAATTGAAGATTTTTATGAACCTTATTTATTGCAAATTGGTTTTATTGAAAAAACGCCACGCGGGCGCAGGGTGACAGCTAAAGCAAAGCGGCATTTGGGTGAAAAATAACACAGGTTTTACCCCTGTTCTGATATACTGATGGTATGGATGAGAATGCTAATAACCCTCAGCAACCAGTCGCATATGATGTTGATGGCGAACCGCTTTATACCAGGCCAGAAAACGGCAGCGAAGTGAATAACGGTGAGCAACCTGCTGGTGCCGTTGATACGCCCTTGACGCACAGCTCTCACCAGCCACACCAGTTTGTGCATGTGGCGCGGGCGGTTGATCCTGTTGAGGTGGAAATTCCCGCCGAAGTTAAACGGCGGCACGAGGAGTCTGTCCAGAGGTTCCCTGATCTCAATCTTTCGCCGCACGAATATGTGGTAGCCTCCGTGCCGCGGCATTCTATCGGTATATTAATTCCTGCCTTCACGACTTCGCTGTGCGTCGCATTGGTGTTGAGTATTGTGTTCAATTACTCTTACATTGCGGACGTGATTGGTTTGCCCGCTTCGGGTATGGCATCCATAATATTGATTGGCTGTCTGCTTGCTCTATTGTTTTTAATCGGGGGCTATGCGGCACTGTGGGTGTATTTGAAAAATCGCTTGGTCTTGACTAACGAAAGCATCATTCAGGAAATCCAAATGGGGCTGTTTACCCATAAAGAGCAGACCGTTAGTTTAGCTAATATTGAAGACGCTAGCTACAATCAGGTTGGACCAGTGCAGACGATATTAGATTACGGGTCGATAAGGCTTAGTACTGAAGGTGATGAGACTACTTATTCGTTCAGTTACGTTGCGAAGCCAAAATATTATATTGCCATCCTTAATAATGCCGTTGAAGCGTTCAAGAATGGCCGTCCGGTTGGTGTTTCTGTTGAAGCTGGTATCAGGGAAAAAGATGAACGGCTACAGGGTCGGTCGGTAAAATCGCGTGATAATGCGAACGACGATTAACCTTGCGCCTAGTTAGTTACGACTTTGTTTACTGTATTCGCCTTCGCGCTCCATGGCGCTTTTTAGCGTGTAGCTAGTACACTTGCCATCGGTTGTGCAGCCTGTTGGTTCGTACCTAAAGTCAGAGCCTTCCGTGTCAACTTTTGTGCCGTATGGATCTTGGAATAATTGTGGATCGACTGGTCGTAAAATTTTACTGTCTATATTGGATG
>CALEKV010000008.1 GCA_937902525.1 uncultured Candidatus Saccharibacteria bacterium
ACCACCGAGATCTACACTCTTTCCCTACACGACGCTCTTCCGATCTCACCGTATTGCGCGGCAAGGGCTTCGCCTTCGGTGCGGTTTTTAATGTCACCATTAATCACCAGCAGCGTGTGCGGGGCAATTTGGTCGCGTAGGGCTTTGATTTCGGGTATAAGGTCCCAGTGGGCCGGCACTTTGCTCATTTCCTTTTTGGTGCGCAGGTGGATAGTTAGCGTGGCGATGTCTTGTTGCAACAGGTGGGTTAACCAGCCTTGCCATTCGTCAATGTGGCTGTAGCCTAAACGGGTTTTGACGCTCACTGGTAATCCGGCGCTCTTGGCGGCGGCAATGGCTTGTGTTGCTAAACTTGGTTGGCGGATAAGTGCCGCGCCGCCACTTTTTACGGCGCTTTTGGCAGGGCAGCCCATGTTAATATCAATACCGTCAAAACCAAGTGCGGCGCAGTGTTTGGCAAATTGTTCTAGGTCGCCTGGTTGGCCACCCCAAATTTGCGCTACAATTGGGTGCTCGTCATCTGTTTTTATTAAGCGTCCGCCAATGCCCTTACTGCCAGCATGTACCCAGCCGGTGGCGTTAGCGAATTCAGTGTAAAATATGTCTGGTGCGCCAGCTTTTTTTATGACATGGCGGAATACAACATCGGTCACCTGCTCCATTGGCGCCAACACAAAAAAAGGTTTTGGTAAATTATGCCAAAATGTTTGCATTATTGGTTACATTATCTCATAAAAAAGGAAAAGGCTCCATGCAAGGGTGTTTGCATGGAGCCGGTCGGGAGTGGAGGATTTGAACCTCCGTATCCTTCAGCCCCATGGGCTGACGCTCTGCCAGACTGAGCTAACTCCCGTGGCCAAAATGTGGCCAGTAACGTTTACAGGAGTGGCGGCGGCGCTGTCAAGCTTCCACTTATGTAGGCTCTCGCACCGGCTGTGCGTAGCCGAGTGACACTGCGCCACCCCACACTCCTGCTTAACATAATCACGGCATCGACTTACGGGGGAAAGGAGGAACCCTGCGGCAATACTTTTACCTACACGGCATGGGACGCGGCACATTGTGCCGCAATCACCTGCTTATCGGTGTGGTTATGCTAAGCTTTTTTAAAAAAACTTTGATAATAAGTCCCTAAGGGGCTCACCTCCACCGGCGATGTTGCCGGTCTGCTAGTGCAACTCTTTTCCAAGGAGTGAGATGAGCCCCCGTTTGTGGGCTACTTGCCTTTGAAGGCGTTTCGCGCGCGGTCGCCCATTGAGCCTGCTTGCTTGGCTGCTTTGGCGGCCAGTTTTTGCTGCTCTTGAGTGGCGACGCCATTGCGGACCGCAGTGATGGCGCGGTCGTAGGCGCCAGCGGAACGATCTTCGAAGAGGCCCATGGCCCCTCCTTTCGGTTGGGGATAAAATCATCAAAGAACGCCCGGCGGGCGCCTTGAAGCAGATTCCATCGGGTAAAACTATGATATACTGCTTAGCTGAATTTGTCAATCAAATCTTGCTCAAAAGCTAAAATACCTTTTAAGGTTGGCTCGTAATTTGTGGTGTCAGGTAGGTCAAATGTGGTAATGCACTGCCATACGCTGGTAATTAATGCCGTAAAACGTTGCAAGTCATCGGCCGTGAATTCGGCTTTAAGCGCATGAATATTCCCTGCGTTGTCTGGTTCGACAAATTGCAGCACGCCGCCATTAAATTGGTACTTGGCGTAATCGCGACTATTTTGGACTAGTAACTGGTAGAACATTAACTGTTGGCGGTATTTATGCAGTTTAATTTTTTCGTACTCGCCACTGCCCTTCCAGCTAGCGGCGGGGTTGCCGGTTTTGTAGTCCGTAACGGTAACTGCACTGCCTGTAATATCAACTAAATCTAAGCTGCCGGTAAGCTTAGCGCCATTAACTGTCACGTTCTGACCACCAAAGCCAAGCTCGGTTTTTTGGGTTTTAGTAAAGCTGGCGTAATGCGATTCTAGAAATTTAGTCAGGCTATTCAAACCCTTCTTAAGGTAGTATTCGTGGTCGGCCGTGGCTAGGTGTTCATTGGTGAGTATGTTTTCGAATTCATGCAGTGCATCTTCGACTGGCCGTTTACCACCAGCCTTGACTTCATTATGCACGCGCTGTATGGTGGCGTGGATTGCCGTACCGTATTGGGCGCTCGGACTTTTTGCGCTCGGGACGTGCAGCAGATTGTTAAGCAAAAAGTATTGCGGGCCGCCCTTTGTGACATCGATAAAATTATTTAGGTGTGTAGCGCTTAGTTTGTACGATTCTAATGCGGGAGCCAATAAATCTTTCATTGGCTTGGTGGGGTTATTGGCTAACATGCCTCGCCAATCAACCAGTGCTTGTTGGAGTGTTTGATTGAGGGGTGACATTGGCTGATGTACGGCAGTTAAGCTTGTGCCGGTCAAAAAAGCTGCTGGCAGTAATGGCTTGCCGTTAGTGTCAGCCAAGGCGTAGCTGATAGTGAGGTATTGTCTAGCGCGCGTCATGGCCACATAAAATAGGCGTAGGCGTTCGTTGTATGTGTCACCCGCTGGCGCGATGTTTAAGTTTTTTGGATAGCTTATTAATCGGCTTTTGTTGCGCACTTTTTCGCCCCAGGTGGTGTCAACGGCGCCCATAACGTACACGTGTGGATATTCGAGCCCCTTGCTTTTATGAGCTGTGAGCAAGTTGATGGCGCCAGTTTGACTGTCGGCAAATTTGCGTACGTTGGTGATTCCGATACCAGTTTGCTGGTGCAGCTCTATGTAACGCAAAAAATCGGTAATGTAAAGCACCTCATTGGGGCTGTACTCGCGTAATTTACCACGGATAGTGCGGAGCGATTCTATAAGCGTTAAGTATTGTTCTGTATCCATTGTTTCGCCTCCAAAGTTGTGCATAAACAATGGCGACGTAAAATCACCGATAGTAATTGTGTCTTTTGTGCCGGTGATAAGAT
>CALEKV010000009.1 GCA_937902525.1 uncultured Candidatus Saccharibacteria bacterium
TTCTATTGTCATGAAAAATATATTCGCATTAGTTGTCGGGCCACCGCGTCGGGGTTATGGCGTATAAAACTGCGCACGTTGGCAATTGGGTCACTGCTTTGTGCCCCGCCCCAGACATGATTAGCCACCAAATCGGCGGCTCGGTATTTATAATGCTGCTTCCGCAAAATCACCTCGTCGTACGCGACCGGCTGTTCGCCATCATGCGCGTACTTTTCCAGTAATTCCTTACTTGGAGCCTCCTTATTAAAGACCACGTAGTCCAAGAACGGGCCACCCGCTAACCGTTCAATTTCTGCGGCAAAATCATGCACTGATAAGCCATCCGTCGGGCCTGGCTTGGTGACTAAGTTGCACACATATACGCGCTTGGCCTTGGTTGCGTGCAAAGCTTTTTGTATACCATCTATCACCAATGCTGGCGCCAAACTACCATACAAATTGCCTGGCGCAATCACTACCATATCCGCATTCATGATTGCGTCGACTGCCGCTGGGTTAGCATCAGCCTGCGGTTCCAGCCAAATTTCCGGATGCTTTGGGACGCGATTTACCGTATGGTCAATAACGTACTGTCCTACGATTGATTCTCCGTCTTCGGCTTTGGTATGTAGTACCACATTGGTCAACGTTACCGGCTCTACATTACCCGTAATATTAAGTACTTCGCTTGCTAAATCAACCGCCTCGGCAAAGTTACCGGTCATTTTTTCAAGCGCCGTCAAAAACAAATTACCAAAAGCATGCCCCTTCAGGGCACCTTCATTAAATCGATAGTTGAACAGGTCCCTCACCTTTGGACTATCGCTTAACGCCACTAGGCATTGGCGCACATCACCCGGTGGCAAAACACCTAGCTCATCACGCAACTGCCCCGTGCTGCCACCGTCGTCGGCCATATTCACTAGCGCTGTGATATCTTGTATGTAATTTTTAAGCCCGCTCAACAGCGTAAAGCTACCTGTACCGCCACCAATCACCACCATACTGGGTGTATTTTTTGTAAACTCGCGCTTTGCCATACTAGCCCCTTATCTTTTTGATTAATCTGCCAAACCAGAGTGCGCTCGGGCGCAATGTCCGTTCCATAGTGCGATAATCTACCGTCGCCAAACCGAAACGCGGCCAGCGGCCTTTGTCCCATTCAAAGTTATCCAGTAAGCTCCAGTGCATATAGCCGATCAATTCCACGCCATTTTTCATGGCGCGTTGCATACCGAATACTGTTTGCGTAATCCACCACTGCCTATCTTTGTCTTTTGCATCCGATAGGCCGTTTTCTGTAATCATAATTGGCAAGCCATAACGCTCGTGGGCATATTCGAGCACGTGTTGAATATTATAAGGTTGCATGTCCCAGCCAAGGTCGCTCACCCGTTCGTTGGGATTATGTATGCGGTAGCCATAATAGCGATTGCTGAAATAATAATTAACACCCAAAAAATCGCACTGTTTTTTTACTTTTTTTATCCAATATGTGTCTTTACCCCAACCGCTCAGCACACTCGCCCACACGGTCAACTTTGCATCATCACCGGGGTAGTCAAAGCTCATATTTTTAGCGATAGAAACCTTATATTTACGACCCGCGGCATGCAGCATAGTCGCAGCCCTGTTGTGTGCGACTGCCAGGTTTTTATAAACCCGCAACGCTCTGCTAAGCTTAGTTTTTTGCGGCGGCCAGTGGCCTTGTTGGTAACTTTCAAAAGCATACACCTCTGGCTCATTGACCGTAATGACGTACTTAAAATCATGCCCAAACAGTTCCAATACTTTTTCACAATAGCGCACAAAATATTTAATGTTGGCTCGCCTTTCAAACCCTCCCATATCGGCAAACCACACAGGCAGCGTAAAATGGAACAGTGTCACAATCGGCTCGATACCACGGCGCTCCAATTCCGCAAAATAATCCCGGTAATACGCCACCGCTTCTGCATTCCATACACCCTCTTCAGGTTCTAGCCGGCTCCATTCAATGCTAAACCTAAATGCATTCATATGCAGTTGCTCCAACAAATCAAAATCTTTAGCATAAAGTTCTTTATGATGAACCGCCTTGCCGCTAATATAGTTGGCTGGGGTTTCGGCCAATTTTTTTATATCAGGCCAATTATCCAGGTCGCTGTAGATATATGGCGCCTGTGTGGCCAGGCTTTTAGCATTTTCAAGCTCCCATACCGTCCACTGGTTATGCAAACCACCCTCAACCTGGTGTGCACTAATACTAGCACCCCATAAAAATCTTTTTGGAAACCCTAATGGGTAAACTATTGGCTTAACTGTCGGCATATGCCTATTGTACTATTCTTTTTCTGCCTCGTCGTGACGGAGCTCTTTTTTGCCCTTAATTTCGTACTTAATTCCGGTCACATCGCTCGTCATATAGCTGTCATCTAGTAAGTTTACAAACTTGCTTGCGTCTTTGCTGTCCATGATGATAATCGCTCCGATTGCGTCATCCGTCATTAGTTGCAAATCCATGTTTTCGGCCTGCTCCACCACCTGTTCCTGCGTGACCATGGTAGGGTCGACTTTTTGCAGCTTATTCACTAGCGCCTTATTGTCACGCACCAACGCGTCAAATGTCATGCCTTCTGGAAACTTAAGCTTAAAATGCTTTTCGATTTCGGCAATTTTTTCTTCGGCCACAGCAAACTTTTTGGCGTCATACCCAAACAAGCTGATGAACTTTGGCTCACTAAAAGCAAAAATATCGTTGCCAGCAATTAGTGCTTGGTTGTCAGGCGCAATCCTCAATCCAGCGTCAGCACCAAATGGCTCAAAGTTGTTTCCATTGAAAACCCACGCAGTGGCACCCTTAAGCACTTGGCTTTGTGGCAACTGCTTCACAATATAAAATGGCTCGCTACCTTCCAGACTAAAGCGCGCAATAATACCTTTTACTTTTTTAAATTCATGGTCACCTTCGGTAAATACCTCAAGGCCTTCTTCGCCAAACGCAATTTGTTCAATTACTTCTTGTGCGTGTTCCACCCTATCTAAGCTCGTTCGTTCCAGCACGTTTTCTTCGGCAGCGGCACTTTCAAAGTCGCGAACCATCATACCAGTGGCTGCACCCGTCTGTACCGTACTAATCATGTCATATAGAAACAGTACTTTTAGCTGCGCCTTAAGCTCTTTGGCATAATTAGTCGCGTACACCGTATACCCTTTAGTAAATAAGAACAAATCAATCGTTAATTTATCCTTGTTCATGTCGGCCTGATTGGCCCATAAAAAAATGTCTGTCTGTTCAATCGCCTGTTCAGTACTTTGCTCTGTATTTTCGGCCACCGCCTGTTCTATGTTATCTTCATCCATATCATTAAATATACCAGATTACGACGCTCATATCGTTGTCAAATATATCCGCTCGTGCTTGCAAATACCGCCCACTCACCACATACTTGTACTACACCGCCGCGCTCCGCCGGTTGGCGGACACACAGACAAACCCTAGGAGCATAATGACAGTCTTAGAAACTTTAGAACAAGTCGTCAAGGAGCTAACACCCAAAGTGAGCGACCCCGCCAAAGAAGGCCGCGACGCCGCGCACAAGCTCCTTGAGGAGTTGTTAAATCAAAACGAACACGCCCCGCTTGTCAACGTTCCAGAAAAACTTAGGGGGCTTATCTACGAGCTTTGGGCAGTCGACAGCAGATTCGGCAAGCCCAATTGGATACCGCTCCCCAATTACGTGCAAAATTACCTCCTATGGCTGAAGGGCGCCACCATTCCCAACGCAGACAGATGTATCGTATATACTGATTTTGCCGGCGAACTGGATATTACAGGGTGCTCTGCGATGATAATATATCGCCCGGGCTAGCCCCGCCCCGACCCAGCAAGGTTCGAGCCCCGGCTCCCTTGCAGGGTCGGGGCTTTTGCCTTTTCATTGCACCGCGTCTTCCCCGTAGTGCTTTTGCAAACGCATTTTTATACTACCTTCATGCCTCCCTAATTTTTTGCTAAGCTGCTTGATAGTTTCACCATTTGTAAACCCAAGCTTTAAAGTATCATCATCACTAGCTAGCCACGGCTTGTACGCATTAGGGTAGGTTTCGCGCATTTTATCAATCTTTTCCTGCCAGCCACCACCGCTACCCTTCTTTTTCTCCTTCACTGGTTCCATATCACGCTTTTCAGCCTTGACCTGCAAGTGCGCAAAACGCTTGGCGTCCACGGCCGCCCTGTCGCGTAAATCTATATCAATTTGCTGCGCCACCGGACTAATCCGCAGTGCCATTTGATTAATGCCACTTAGGTACAAACTACCTATGTTGCGCACGCGACTCAACGCCACGTAACCCATGCCTTCCACAAACGCTTTACGCAAATCCATCTTTGCCATATCCAAGGTCATACCCTGGCTTTTGTGTACCGTAATGGCATATGCCAGGCGCAATGGTACCTGGCTAATGCTAGCGCGTTTTTTATCGCCATCGCGTAATTCCCACGTATCAGGCTGCATCGTCACCTCTTTACCATTCAAGAACTGAATGACCGGGTAATCCGTCACCGGCTCAAAATCTACCACCGTGCCAATGCTACCATTGACATAACGCCGGTTCATGTCATTTTTTACCGCCATCACTAATGCGCCTTGCTTCAGTGTTAGTACGGCCGGTGCTAACACGCTACGCTGTAAGTTTTGTACATAATTATCCGCCCCGGTAGTGTGTTGACTGTAAATCAGCTCATCACCACCCAGTTCTTTAAGTTTCACTTCATTTATTTTATCTACATCAATGTTCAGTGTGTGTAGTTCGGTGATAAGTTCACTATATGGCACCTCTACCTCGGTGCGTTCCAGTAATTTTTCGGCATGATGCCGGCGCAACTCCCCCGCCCGCATGGCGGTTAGAATATCAGCCAAGTCATCGTCTTCATCTTGCCTAAACTGCTGGGTTAGATAAATTATGACAGGTTGCAACACACGCCACGCATTGCTATTAACAACAAAACCACCTTGTCGGCTATCGCTACGGTTCACCGGTGGCAGCTGAAAAAAATCCCCACTCATAACCACCTGTATACCGCCAAACGGCACATCAGGCTGTTTGCGGACCAAGCGGCACACTTCGTCCACCATGTCTAAGCGGAAATCATGCATCATGCTAATTTCGTCTATCAACAAAATGTCGGTTTTTTCAATGATTTCATGGCGGGTTTTACTCATGTGGTCTGCAAAATGATCTGGCAAAAAATCCTGCACGCCAATGCCACTCCACGCGTGGATTGTCGTGCCGCCAAGGTGAGTAGCAGCTAAGCCGGTAGTTGCCGTCACACTAACACGTTTACCTTGATACTTCGCAAGTTTAACAAACTGGTTAAGTAAATATGTCTTACCAGTTCCAGCCGGACCCGTTACAAACGCGCTCTCCCCGGCCAGCAACACCTCTAGTGCAAGCCTTTGATTCATCTGTACTTAGTATATCGCGTAATCACACGGCTAAATGTTGTGCTTTAAACGCGCTCGCCGGCGCGGGCCTTATTAGCCCATACGTCCGCTAGCTCATTACCCTCATGCCCAACATGGCCACGCACCCAAATTAAGTTCGCCTGCCCCATCTGGTAGGCGGCAAACACCTCCTTTACAATATCCAAGTTTTTGATTTCGCCGCCTTTTTTAGTCCAGCCGCGGGCTTGCCACCCTGGGGCCCATTTTGTAATCACATTAATCCAAAATTCACTATCAGTGTAGATTTCCGCTTCATCGCCATCCAAATAATCTAACGCCGCAACCAGAGCCCTGCCCTCCATGCGAATGTTAGTGCTCTCCTTTTCGCCGCCTAAAACGACCGGCTTGCCGGCTTCTATCACAGAAAAGCCGCCTGGACCCGGGTTGGGACTTGCGCTACCATCAGTATAAAGTATTCTCATTACGCCTTATTATATCAAACACGGCCGCCTTATTCCCCATTGTGTAGCAAATTTCACAGTAGTAACGTGTGGTTTTTGCTATATTTTTACCCGTAACTATAAGGCCTTACCCAAGGAGCGCAGAATGGGGTTCCTCCAAGACGCCGAACAGATTGCACGCCGCAACCGCACTGCCACGGTCCCTTTGCGCGAGCTTGAGCTACTGCGTGACAAATACTATATGGACGCCGAAACCTTTAGGCCGCTACGCCGTAAATCAAAACGCGGCACCGTTGCCCTTAGTGACATCAAGCAATATTTTGCACAGTTTACCGAACCGCTTTTTGAGCCACCCAAACGGCACACATCAAAATAATAACCTATTTTTATACCTACGCTATATATAGCGTGCCCATATATAGCGTTTTGGTAGTGTGGAAAAGTGCTTATGTTTTGTGTATATTATTCTAGTCACACTAGACTACTGTTACTGGCCATTCAGTGCGTTATACTAAAGCCATGTACGCACACATTTTAGCCCACAAAAAATACATGCAAACAGAACTTGCCAAAAGACCACCCGCACCAGAGCGCGAACAGTTGTATCAGTATCACTTGGCGCGTGTGCACGACTTCCAGCACGAACGCCTTGTTCACCTACTTGTCACGTTCTTTTTTGCGTTTTTACTCATTGCCACTGTTATTGCATGGATGTTCATACCAATCTCTGTGCCGTCTCTCGCTTGGCCGCTTGGATTTCAAGCGCTACTATTATTTGCGCTTGAGGTCGCCTATGTATGGCACTACTACCGCCTTGAGAACGGTGTGCAGTCGTTGTACAGTATTACCGAACAATTTACGGCCTTGAATACAGCTTAAACCTGACTAAAAATCAGCCATTACAGCAACCGCCTATGTTAAATTGGCAGCAAGTCTTGCGCGCCCACTCATGTGCGCTCCATACATTCGAACTCAAACACCAAAAACACATCATCATCGCGAATTTCCCTGCCGATGTAAGCATAATACCCACCCAACACTTGGCGTTGATGATTTTTGTCACGGTAAGATTCATGCTTGTCAAAAGCCAGCGGCAAATTTTTGAATATCACGCTCGCCTTAGCCTTAACCACCACGCGCGCCTTCACTTCTTCAGTGCTTGAATCAATAATATCAACCTTGTCGCCTACTTGGATATAGTCATATTTTAACCCAAAAGATCGGAAGAGCGTCGTGTAGGGAAAGAGTGTAGATCTCGGTGGTCG
>CALEKV010000010.1 GCA_937902525.1 uncultured Candidatus Saccharibacteria bacterium
AACTGGTAGCGGCAAATCAACCACTCTTGCAGCACTCGTCGATAAGATTAACACCGAAAAGTCACACCACATCATTACTATTGAAGACCCAATTGAGTTCACACACAAATCTAAAAAGTCCGTGGTTGTGCAGCGTGAAGTTCACTACGATACCTATTCATTTAGCGCCGCGCTTCGCAGTAGTTTGCGCCAAGACCCGGACGTGGTGTTGATTGGGGAAATGCGCGACCTAGAAACCATCAGCGCGGCGATTACCATTGCTGAAACCGGACACTTGGTGTTTGCCACGCTACACACCAATAGCGCGGCGCAGAGTATCGACCGCATGATTGACGTTTTCCCGCCACACCAACAGCCGCAAATTCGTTCCCAGTTAGCTAACATTTTAATGGCGATTTGCAGCCAGCGCTTGGTGCCTGCTATTGGCGGTGGGCGCGTAGTGGCGGCGGAAATTTTGGTGGCCAATCCAGCGGTGCGTAACGTAATCCGCGAAGGTAAGAGTCATCAGCTAGATGCTATTATTCAGACTGGTGCTGACCAAGGCATGCAGACCATGGATCGTACTCTAGTAGGTTTGGTCCAGAGCGGTACTATAACGTATGATAACGCTCGCCAATATGCTGTTGATTTAACAGAGTTCGAAAGGCTGATGAGGGGGTAGTCGGTGAAAAAGTATACGTATAAGGCGCGCGATAAGGCTTCGGACAAAGTGGTTGAATCGGTCGTCCAGGCCGATTCGGAATCGTCGGCCGCGCGGTTATTGTCTGATCAGGGATTTGTGCCATTGGATATTCGCGAAGAAGACGGTGGCGATTCATTTTTATCCAGGTTAAAAAATCGTATTAACACTAAGGACAAAATTGTGTTTACGCGCCAGCTGGCCACTCTGATTGGTGCTGGCTTGCCACTCAGTCAAAGCTTACGCACGGTTGTGGAGCAAACGTCCAATAAACGCTTGCAGGGGATTGTTCAGGAAGTGATTGCTGACGTAGAGGGTGGTAAGCAGCTGTCAGCGGCGTTTGGTAAGCACCCTGAAGTGTTCGATAGAATTTTTTTGGCGTTAGTCAGCGCCGGTGAAGTGTCTGGCACCTTGGACGAAGCATTAAAGCGGGTGGCCGCGCAGCAGGAAAAAGACGCCGCTATGATGAGCAAAATCAAAGGAGCGATGACTTATCCGGCTATAGTGCTGGTTGTTATTCTAGGCGTGATGATTTTTATGCTGGTAACGGTCGTGCCTCAGGTTGCAAAACTATACAGCGACATGAACCAGGAGTTGCCGTTACTTACTAATATTATGATTGTTGTCTCAACCTTCATGACTCGGTTTTGGTGGGTGATATTAATTGCTCTCGGTATTGGCGGTTACTTTTTTGCACAGTGGGCTAAGACGGCTCAGGGGGTGTCCGCTCTGGATACGCTAAAACTTAATACACCATTTTTTAAGGGTATGTTCCGTAAACTCTATATGGCACGGTTTACGCGCACCGGGCAAACGCTGTTATCTACTGGCGTGGCCATGTTAGACATGTTGCGCATTAGCGCTGAAGGTGTTAACAATACCGTCATTAAGGCCCGCATAGACCACGCCGCTGAAAAGGTTAAAGGCGGTAAGGCGTTGTCGGTTTCGCTAGAAAGTGAGGAATATATATTACCTATGGTGCCGCAAATGATTAAAATTGGCGAGCAATCAGGTAAGATTGACGAGATGATGGGTAAGACTGCCCAGGTTTATGAAGATGAGCTAGATGAAGATATTAAAACTATATCCACTGCTATCGAGCCCATTCTGATGGTAGTATTGGCGGTAGTAGCTGGTGGTATGGTGGGTGCAATTCTGTTCCCAATTTACGCACTAGTAGGCTCAATTCGCTAGACAAAATTATACCGCTTGTGTATTATTGATATTATCAGTCTTTATGTAACGAAAGGTGGATGTGGGGGAGTATGAGTCGTCAACAGCTAAAAGAGAAGGGGTTTACGATTATCGAAGTGGTGCTAGTGCTTGCGATTGCCGCTTTGATTTTTTTGATGGTGTTTATCGCCTTGCCAGCTTTACAGCGTAACCAGCGTGACACTGCGCGTAAAACTGTCTTGTAAAGTTTCTTCAGCGGTGACTAATTACCAGTCAACTAACAGGAGCGAGCAGCCTGTAAACGGTTCAGACCTTAAAGGGTACCTGGATGGCAAGGATCCGCTAAATAATGATAAAGGCACAAATAATGAAATGGCGGCTAGCTCAAGCGACACGCTGATTGATAGCGAGTATATCGTCAAAGTGTCTAGCTTTGATACAACAGACGGCATAGGTGACGCCGATACGAATATCGTGCAAATCATAACGGGCGCTAAGTGTGAGGGTAAGGGTACGACTGCTGGCTCCAGCCGGAATGCGGCAATCATGGTGGTCATGGAGAACGGCTTAAATAAAGAACAGTTGTCTAATTCTGTGATGTGCCAAGACGTATAGTTTAAGTTGTTAAATACGTTATAAATTTAGGCGCGCCGCTGAAGGCGCGTCTTTTGTATGATATGATAGTGTTTATGGATACAGCAGCGACAGTCTTATTGCTAGTGATGGGTTTGGTGATGGGTAGTTTTGCTGGAGCGCAGGTGTGGCGCTTGCGTGCACGCCAGTTGCAAAGCGACAAGAAAACCGGCGAACCATACGATAAGCAAGAGTATGATCAGCTGAAGTCACTAATGGGTCGAAAACAGTCCCAGGATCGGTCACAATGTTTGTCGTGCGGACAGGTTTTGCGCGCGGTCGACCTAGTTCCATTGTTCAGCTGGGCATCGAGCGGTGGACGCTGCCGGTACTGTGGTCATAGAATTGGTCTTTTTGAACCTATTATGGAAATCGTCACAGCAGTTTTGTTTGCGTCGTCTTACTGGCTATGGCCATTTGGATTTGCCACTCCATCCGCGGTTGTTTTGTTTGTGCTATGGCTATTGATAGTAGTAGTGTTGGTCATGCTAGCTGCCTACGATATCAAGTGGCAACTGCTACCAGACGTACTGAACTTTGGTTTTATGGCGCTGGCGCTTGTATTTGTAGCCATCCGCTTTATCATGGATCCATCCTTAAATATACTATCGGTGCTGGGCGCCGTGGGCATGTTGGCTGGCGTATATGGTTTTATATATATTATTAGTCGGGGCGCATGGATTGGTCTGGGAGATGTTAAGTTGGGCGTTGGCTTAGGACTACTGCTTGGCGATTGGAGCTTGGCGTTTTTTGCATTATTTTTAGCTAATCTCATTGGTTGCATTATTGTGATTCCAGCAGTGGTTACACGCAAGTTGGGTGGTGGTTCACGCATTGCGTTTGGGCCATTGTTGGTTGTTGGCACGATGATTGCATTTTGGTGGGGTAGTTCAATGTTAGAATGGTTTTTTAAGCAGACTCTCTTTTTAGCGTAGCGCTTATGGTATACTAAGTAGCATATGAGCGGGTCGCGGGGCAGTGGTTTTACTATTATCGAAGTCATGCTTTTTTTGGCCATTAGCGGCTTGATGGCGGTCGGTATTTTGGCTGGCGCGGGCGTGGCTATCAACGTGCAACGGTATAAGGACGCCACTTATTCAATGGAAAGCTTTATTCAGTCACAATACGATAAGACTGCTAATGTTCAAAACGATCGCAAAAACCTGGTTAAGTGCGACGGGGCGGTTATGTCTGAGCTTGTTGCCGGCGGTATGGATCCAGATCCAGAAACCACGCGCGGCGCAGCGCTAAACTGCTACATTTATGGCCGGCTGCTGACCGTTGCAGGTGATGGTAAAACAATTATGGCGCAACCGGTGTACGGCGGGGCGGCGACTGGTGACAACGACATTGAATCACTGGGCTCGGCTGGTCTTTTTGTCGACATTGACCATGGCGCTGAGGTGATTGAAAAGTATACGCCTGAATGGTCAACGCACTTAGAGCGACCGCAGTCGGAACAACCAATTAGCGATTGGCGTTTATTAATTGTACGCTCGCCAACTAGCGGCGCCATACGAACGTTTACTACTTTCGATAACACTTTGACTACACTTAGCGCGGTGATAGGAAGCAGTTCAAGCCGCAGTGACGTAAGGGTTTGCTTGAATTCCGACGGCTTAATGGGGTCAGCAAGAAAAGGCATTGTTATAGTAAAAGATGCATCCGCGGCGAGTGGTGTTAGTATGATAAACGGTAACGGTGACTGCTAATGGGCAAGCAACGGGGCGACACCATTATCGAAGTCATGCTGGCGTTTGTTCTATTCAGTTTGGTTGTGGTTAGCACTATCACCCTTATGAATAGTGGCATGGCAACGGCCCAGCGCTCATTAGAGTTAACTTTAGTGCG
>CALEKV010000011.1 GCA_937902525.1 uncultured Candidatus Saccharibacteria bacterium
AAAAAGTGTAGCGCCGGCGATGCAGTCCGCCAGCTGATTTTCAGTCATATCCATACCGTCAAATTTTTCGGGCGTTATTATTGTGTTTTTAACAACATTCTGTACAGCTTGACGACGTCTGTAAGCGTCGCCGCCGACCACCAAATGAATCATACCATCTCCACCTGGCACACTGGACAAATGTGCGTGCCGCGGCCAGCCACGCGGAGTTTTTCAATCAATACACTGGGGTGGCGCGGGCAAGTTTGGCCTTCGCGCCTAAACACATTGGCAAACTTTAAGTAGTTACCTTTTTTGCCTTCAGCGTCCACATAATTTTTATCGGTACTGCCACCGTGGGACAGCGATAAAAGCATCACTTCTTTTATTGCAGAAGTTAGGCTATAGATTATTGATTTTGGAATAACGCCGACTCGCGTTGCCGGGTGTAATTTGACAGCCCAAAGGCTCTCATCTGCATAAATATTACCGACGCCGGCTAAAACCGTCTGATCAAGTATGGCGGCTTTTATGGTAGTATTCTTCCGCCGCTGTAAACGCTCAAAAAGAACCGCTCCCGTAAAATCGTCGCTTAGCGGTTCCGGACCCACCTTTTGCATAAAATTAATATTCGGCACTTCAAGCGTTGGATACAATTTTACCCAACCAAACCGGCGCATATCGTTAAAATACAAATGCGAACTATCCGTAAACTCAATCACTACGCGCGTAAAACGGCCCGGCAAATCATTAATCAAATCCTCGTCTGGGTGCCCGCCGCCAAAGCGCTCCGCACCTACATACACCAACTGACCAGTCATTTTTAGGTGTATTACCATGGTGTAATTAGTGCTAAGGTCAATCAGTAACACCTTTGCACGGCGGCGCACAGCCGCCACTGTGGCACCCACCATAAACACATTCACATCGTTTTGGTTATTGGGGAAACTTTTTGGCGAGTCAATGGCCTGAGCGCGTTTGATTATCTTGCCCACGATTAACTTATTGAGTCCGACGCGGATTGTTTCTACTTCTGGTAATTCAGGCATGCGCTAAAAATTCCCGGACATGCGTTTTGGCGGTTTCGTTGTCAGCGTACCACACCGCTTGCATGCCGGCGGCTTCAGCGCCGTGGCAATTTTCAAAGGCATCATCTACCATCACGCAATCACCTACTGGTACCTGAAGCCTATCGGCCAACAATTTATATACATCTGGATTTGGCTTAACAAGGCCACACTCGCTCGACACAACATACCCATCAAAAAAACCGCCTTGTAGTTCTTGTTCGCTAAACAAGGCGCCTGGCATGTCACGGCCAGCATTGGTTAATAAACCAATTTTTACCTGAGGTGAACGAATTTCGGCAATAAAGTCAAAAAGCGGCTGGTTGCGGACGCGTTTGTGTTTAAAAATATCAATAATTTCATCATAGCTTTTTCCTAAAAGTTCCGCCAAACCCTTAACATAATCATCAAAACTCAAAAAGCCGTAATCATTTTGCCGGTTAAGGTCAACCACCTGGTTACGTTTATCGGGTGGCGCCATGTTAAGTAGAGCAAATAAACTGCCGCCATATAGTACTCCAAAACAATCAAAGATTACTGCTTTCATAATTTTATTATAGCACTAGGAGATGAGCGAAATGACTGCTCGCAGGCATTTCCGAGGCGACGACTTGATATATAACTACTGCCGAGTTGTGGCATCGGTATTAAGTTTGCGTTCAATAAACCCAGCGTCAAAATCGGGGACTTGGTTAACAAATAGTGCTTTGACTTGCGATAAGGTGGCGCCCATATTGCCAGGCGAGCCTTTGCAAGTTGACGTCCATAACGTATGGGTAGCGGTGTCAATATTGGTCGTTTCAAAAATATACAATCGCCCATCAGTGGCGCAAGTGCCACGGATGTCATCGTTGCCTTGTGTATCGCGAACTTTATACACATAGGCTTTATCTAATGCATACACCAGTTCTTCATAGGCTTTATCGTTATTTTGGAACACCTTTGAGCTTATAACGCGGTCCAGGTAGCCGTTATATGTGGTGTAGGTACGAGTCGTAGGCGTAATCACAATTTGATAGCTTTTAAATTCTTCGTCGGCAATGATGGGGCCGCGTTCCGTGAATCTAACGCCCCTGCCGCTATAGGTATCAAGCAGATCGGAGCGAATTTTTTCGGATTCAGTCACGGCGGTTTGATTATTGTTACTATTACCCGTTAACAACATGCGCCCCAAACTAACCAAAGCCGCTACAATCAGCGCAATAACAACAACGGCTATTAAGATGGGGATAATTTTTGGTTTGCTGCCTTTATACATGTTTTTATAGTGTCATAACCAGAGGTGGCTTGTCAACTAATGGTAAATGCCATAACGACCATCACTAAGACCATGTTCGCGGATTAAAAAATTAAGCATTTGGCGCATTGGTTCGCTGTTGAGTAACCTAAAATCGCCAAAGTCACCGAACTTATCGGGCAACATACACAACAGCACCACCTCCACCGCGCCACCGTTATGGCCATTGTGTTCAATGGCGTAACTGCGCATGTCGGCATCAAGCAGCTGCTTTTCAGTTAGGCGGCCTTGCTGTACCAACTCTTCCAAGCGGTGCCTGAAGCTGCTTGGCGTTTTAACATCTATGTTGATGTACCGTCCACTTTCTGGGTCGCGCACTTGCAAGTCAATACCCATGGCATCACCAGTGCGGTTAGGCATGACAGCCTGAAATCCGCGGTCCCGCGCTGCTTGATACACGGCAATTTCGCGCGTTAGCCCACGCACAATCGCCATCCACTGTTCGGCAGTGAATAATGGGCTGCGAGTTTGGTAGCATATACTATCACAACCTTGTTTAGCGCGGATGGCAAACTTGGCACGATCGGCTTGTCCCATAGCTAAAACTGTAGCCACAAATGTGTCATTAAAATCAATAAGTTCAAACACGCGCGCTTGCTTATCCCAATAGCCATACGGATGTTGGTCCATTTGCTGCTGTGCGGCCGCCGCACGAGGAGCTTGAGCGTACAACGACGCCAGCCAATCCTGAGGCTGATTGGTAACCTGTGCCCTGACATGCAACTGCTTGATAATGACTTGCAATTGACTTGGTTTTGGGTAGCGCCGTGGTAAGCGCCTTTCCACCGCGTGCAGCACCGTGATGTAAACATCACCCTGCAGCGTTGGTTGCGGCACAGGCAGCACGGCAGTGTCCCGCCGGATAGGCCAACGGGTATGCCAAGTAGCCAGTTTTTTGATTGTGTTTGTTTGTAACATGTTAACCCTTTAATTGTAGCACAAGCTAATCGCTACCGGCATTCTGGATCGACTGGGTAATTTTACTGTCTTTGGCTAAGTTTTCCCAATACACTACTTTATCGGCTTTTATACGCATGGGGCTTTCACTTTTTGCCACCGTGCCTTTACGGGACAGTATAGTGGTATCGGTTTGGTCTTTACTGTCTTGGATAAAATAAGCATTTTCTAACACCAAGTAATCGCCGCTGGTGTTCTGCAATTTACCAAAAAATATCTCACCTGTTGTTAGTTTTACAAGTTGATATTGATTGGCTTTGACGCCAGTGTTAATAATTACCAGGACAATCGGCACAGTAATGAACGATACCAGCGCAACACCAGCAGCCCATAGCACTTTTGCGGGTATGCCCCGTCGCCTAAAATGTAACTGCATAATCCTCCTTACACCTAACTTAAGTTTATTATACCGTATCACCACATGAATGGCGTTTAACACCATTACCCACACCCTGACCGCCACGAAGCTATTGATCTAAGGCTGGGCCGCCACCACCGCCAGCTGCCAATGCGGTAATCTGCGGTATTTGACTGTGGCTATCTACCAGCGAACTATCCGACTTAACCATGTGGAAACAGTAGCTGGTGTTTGCTGGCGCGCCATTGTTTTTTAAGGCGAAATCCCACAAGCCATCACCGCCTGGAGTGATAGCGTCCACAACGCTTGTGTTGTTGGACTCATTGTATTCTTGATAGACTGCTGCGTGGCCATTGTAGACTGGGGCACTGATAAAACCAACGCGCAGGTGCCGGACATGGCGGCGTATTGGAGCTGAAGGTAGCACTACCAGAGTCAAGCAGTTTATTGGCGGCATAGATAAGTG
>CALEKV010000012.1 GCA_937902525.1 uncultured Candidatus Saccharibacteria bacterium
TAAGCCAGGCGCTGAGCGCACGCCGTGCCGAGTTGCGCCACCAGGGGGCAACCGGGACTGGTGCCGCACGGCTGACATATATATTGCCAACACGGGCAATTATTGGCCTGCGTGATCAACTGCTAACGGCAACAAAAGGGACGGTGATTATGAACAGTTTACCGCACGGCTACCAACCACTTGGTGGAAAACTACCGCAAACCCGTAACGGCGTTTTGATTGCCTGGGAAGCGGGTGTCACAACGCCGTACGCCCTGGAAAATGCCGAACAACGTGGTGAATTGTTTGTTGGTTCGGGCGTCGAAGTCTATGCTGGTATGATTGTTGGCCTTAATGCCCGCCAGGAAGATTTGGAAGTGAATGTTTGTAAGGCGAAGCACCTGACAAATATGCGCTCTAAGTCAAGCGATGGCACCGTACAGCTGACGCCATTCACCGACTTAAGTCTTGAGCAGTCAATCGATTTTATTGAAGACGATGAATTACTTGAAGTGACACCAAAATCGTTGCGACTCCGCAAAAAGCATCTAGACCATAATGAACGCAAGCGTCATCAAAAAGACGTAATTTAAACAACAGCTATGGATTGTTAGTATAGGCATAGTATGCTCGTGCGCTCATGTTGTCCGCAGCATGGCAGAGGGCAGCGAGCGGCTTATCTGCTCGATTACCTGGAATGTATAGGTGGTCTCGAACCCCTTCTACGAAATCTAGGCCATTCCAGTGGCGCGCATCGAGCTCAAAGCCAAACCGACGTATAAAGTCAGCTCGAAACTGTGTGCGTTCAGGTTTTGTCATCTGAGAACGATTACCAATCGAACCGTCGTCGTTAACTTGGAACAAAAACGGTTTTTCAATATCATGCAAAAACATAACAAGTAGCGCGTCACTTTCGGTAAAATGTTCTTCTGCAGGTAGGTACTCAAACATATTTGTGACGAGCCCTAGCTCGTATAGGTGGCTTGCGATCATCATGGTTTGCCGTAAATGCTCGCGGTAGCCACCGACAAATGCTTGATGCGCGCCGCGCGAACCCGGGGCGGTCATGATAGCATGATAAATTTCAGGGTCTGCCATTACCTCTTCGCGTATAATTTTTCCGTTTGTTCCGTCAATTTGACCAATCCATCCCTCAAAACTCATTTCCATCCGCCTTTTTAGGGTGTCATGAAAAACCGGTGATTCGTATTCGCTCATTGTATGTCCCTTCGTTTGGTTAATCCTACTTTTCAGCATAGCGGTAACCACGTGTACTAACTAGTCAGACAGATTTTACTAAAATTCATTTATACTAAAGGTATGAAGTTGAACAGGGAGTTGCATCATATCCAGCGGCATATTCTACAGGTGCTTGGGCGATGTGAGTGGGCGAGATACCGTGACTTAAAGTTACCTGGTGTTGAGAGCAGTTTGTATAATTACCACCTACATGAAATGATGAAAACGGGACTCGTAGAAAAAGCAACAGGCAAGGGCTACCGCCTGTCGCCACAGGGTTTGAGATATGTTGATCACGTCAGCTTAACCAGCTTCGAACCGCGCTGGCAACCAAAAATTATTAATACTTTTGTAATAGAAAACGAATTTGGCGAAACACTACTGTGCCACAAGATGCGCCAACCGTTTTTTGGCCAGCTTAATTTACCGAGTGGCAAAATGCACCATGAAGACCAATCAGTATTGACGGCTGCCGAGCGTGAACTGGGGATGATATTGGACGGGTCGGGTTATCGATACGATTATCGCGGTATCGTCGATTTCCGCGCAATCATTAATGACGATACGGTTTCGCATACGATTTATTTTATTCATTCGGTGCGAATTACATCGCTTTTGACAGTTGAATCTAACTATTCGTGGCATACGATTGATATGGCGGTGCCGCAAGGATATACCCCGCATGCGGTGCCGGTTATTGAACTGGTTCGCAGTGGTAGACAGGGGTTTCTAGAGTGCATCACCGTAAGGCGTACAGGGTGATTATTGCTCACGCTCAGCAGAGGCTGTAATATGTTTTTTTCTGATCTCGCCGTCTTCTACGCCTATACTTAACTAATCAATATAGAATTGGTCAAACATTACGCTATCATTTAGCTAGTGTTGCGTGGGATGTATATCCATAAAAATTGCGCTCCAGGCGGCTAATTGACTATTTAAAAAGCCGGCATGGTGCCGGTTTTTTAAATATTATCCAATATATTGAACAACGATTTGTTTGCTTTTCATGTTAGTCCCTTTTTATTTACCACCTTATCTACTTGTCAGTATAGCGCAAGCGGGATGCTTGCAAAGACTTTAGACCCTACTTCGCAGTTGCCGTGTAAACAACCGTGTCAGTGTAGGTGCCGGTCGGTTGTGTAGTCGCTACCTTTGCGGCGTACCATACTGTTGTGACATCGTTAGATGCGACAGTGGCGGTGTTTTTTAGGGTAAATGGGCTACCGCTAGCTGGCACGCCCGCCCACTTGGTTACGCTGGAGGTGGCGCTGTTTTCGGCAGCGTAGCTGGTGTCAAATGGTGCACCCGGTTTTGCAAAACCCCACTTACCATCGGTCAGTGCGGTTGGCGTGCTAGTAGTGCCGGAGTGTGCGGTGATAGTATTGCCACCGCTTGCCAGGTTTACAACCGCATCGTTATCTGCCAGTGTCAACGTGTAACCATTGGTACTGTTACAGTTAACCGTTACAGTGTCTGAAGCACTACTGACAACAGATGAAGTTGTTGGGCTTAGCGTCAGTGAGACGGTACCCGAAGTGGTCATGCTAATAGTAGAATTAACAAGTGCCGACACAGTCGTGTTTTTGGTATCTGCCGCGTATG
>CALEKV010000013.1 GCA_937902525.1 uncultured Candidatus Saccharibacteria bacterium
AGATTCCGAAACGTGACTGGAGTTCAGACGTGTGCTCTTCCGATCTGTTCCCGCGCATAACTCCTTCGCGCCGGTTGGCTAAAAAAAGGCCTACCGCTAAGTAGGGGATAGCTTTTATAATTGTACTATTCAGCATTTAATGCTTATGACTTGTTCTTTGTGATATCGTGTCATAAAATACAAAACATACAGTGCTAATAGGGGGATACATGAACGCTCAAGCGACGAAACGTACAACAAAAATAAACCAACGGCAAGGGTTTACCATAGTGGAGTTGCTTGTTGTTGTAGTATTAATTGCTGTTTTGGCGGCAATTACGGTTGTTGGGTATAACGGTATTAGTGCGCGGGCAACTGCTGCATCTTTGCAGTCGGACTTAAGCAACGCCGCTAAAAAACTCAAAATGTATCAAGTTGACTATGGATCTTACCCAACAAGTATTGACACATCAACATACTGCCCTACACCCGTCGATGCCAACTATTGCCTAAAGGCAGGTGCCGGAAACACATTCTCTAACTACACTGTTGATAATGCTGCTAGTCCACAGACCTTTTCGTTAGATGCAACCAGCGCCAATGGTATTAAGTATTATGTGTCAGAAAGCGTGCCGGCCAGTTCATCAAGCGGTACGTTTACGATGGCGTCTATTTCTGGCACTGCGCGCACTGGCTCTGTGCTTACTGCCGGTACGCTCACCCCTACAGGTGCTACGGTGAACAGACAATGGCGGCGCTCCACGACGGCCGCTGGCACGTACACTGATATTACTGGCGCAACAAACAGCACCTATACGGTGCCTGCAGGTGATATTGGCTACTATATAAAAGTGGTTGCAAGCGGCACTGGCAGCTATAGTGGCACAGTCACCAGTGCCGCGACGGCAAAAATCACAACCCTAGTTACGGCAGTGGGCGCCATCACTGGTACACCTAAGGTTGGTTCAGTGTTGACAGCTGGTGCGCGCACGCCATCTGCCGCAACAGTGTCTTATCAATGGAAGGCTAACGGAGTAAACATAGCCGGCGCGACAGCATCTACATTTACCTTAACATCCACGCAACTTGGAACAACGATTACAGTAACCGTGACTGGTACTGGCAATTATTCCGGTTCAGCCACTAGCGCCGCAACGGCGGCGGTTAGCTAAAGTATATCTATAAATCTCACCGTCTTGTTGTTACTTCAACCTTTTATTCTGGCGTACGGCAGACTCTGATTTCATTTTAATTTCTTCGGTCTGATTGTAAATCCGCAATCTAGCCCCAAACCATAGTATTTTCGTAGGCTTATTATCTGCAAGAATGTATTCAATAAGACCCCTGAAGCCGAAACCGCTAAGGGCGGTGCGTTCGGCCATGGCTCCGTCCACGCCGAGTAATTGGCGTAGCCCATGCACCAAATTCTCCCCCATCAATCAATCAGGCTCGCTCCGCCATTTGCCTTATAGTTTGCATGCTTCTCGCTCCATTCGTTGCCATAACGTTTTGCCTGCTCCAGAACTAAGTCGGTCGCTAACGCTTGCTGGTCTGGTGGATAACCATATTTATTTAAGGTCTTTTTGACATTAATTCGCAAACGCGCTTGAACACTTTTTCGGTGCTTCCAATCGACCGTAGCGTCACGACGCACCTGCTCAACCAACAGTTTAGCAATCTCACGTAACTGACTATCACCCATGATCTCTTGGGCGCTGCCGCTTTCAACTAATGCATCATAAAATATAATCTCGTCCTCGCTCAGGCCTTCAATCTGCCCCTCTTCTACAGATTGTCGGATGTCTTGACCTATTAATATCAACTCCTCTATGACCTGTGCAGCTTCAATAGTACCGTTACGGTAACGGTTCAATGCCTGGTGTAATAATTCTGAAAACTTAGCGTCTTTGACGGCATTTCTAGAAAACTTGGCTTTGATCTCGTCATTTAATAACTTTTGTAGTGCCTCGACAGCTAGGTTCTTTCGCTCCATATTGCGAATTTCTGCAAAGAATTCGTCACTCAACACCGAAATTTCTGGTTTTTCTAGCCCGGCAGCTTCGAACACATCAACCACGCCGACAGGCGCAATAGCCTTGTCAACGATTTGTTTTAAGGCTGATCGATATTCTCCTTCTGTAATGA
>CALEKV010000014.1 GCA_937902525.1 uncultured Candidatus Saccharibacteria bacterium
TGTGTAATGGTGGTTAGCATTGGTGGAGTATTATTCAAATCGCACACCTTAACAGTCGTGCCGTTCAGATTGTCATTATTATTTGACTGTTTTTTACAATTTTTCGTATCGGTAGAATAGTCGCTTATATTATTATCGTATTCGGCTTGCGTCACATCAACAACCTGTCCAGTTTGTAAGTCGCACACGCTAACTTTTTTCGGGCAATCTTCCAATTTTTTGCTGTACTTGCTGTCGTTATAATCCAGGTCATCGATTGTTTCGATTTCTTTGGTTTCTAAGTTGCACACTTGAATTTTTACTGGCTCGGCATTGCATGTGTTGGTTGGCAACGCGCCCGCCATAAACAGTTCGCTATAAGTATTCCCCCCAGTTTTAATTGCCAGCCCTCCATCGCTTTTACAGACATTACGCGCCACAATACTACTCGGTTGCACAAACTGTTCATTGGTAGCGCCACTCAATATTTTTGTCATGGCCGTGCGCCAAATTGGCCCCGCCATACCAACACCACCATTCAGCATAGCCGTGTTGTCGTTGTTGCCAACCCACACACCCATCACGTAGCTTGGCGTATAGCCAATCGTCCATGCATCACGATTATCGTTAGTAGTGCCAGTTTTTACCGCCACTTTATGGCCACTGACCGTCAACGAATTGCCAAAAATCGATGCACGGGCATTGTTGTCACTCAGAATATCCGAGATTAAATAAGCACCTTCTTTATTAATTGCCTGTTTTGGTTTATTAATTGGAGTGTAAATTATCTTTCCAAACTTGTCTTTAACGGATGTAATATATGAAACATTATACTGTTGGCCCTGGTTGGCAAACGCCGCATACGCGTTAGTCATTTCCTTTAATGGCACCTCAGCGCTACCTAGCGCCAAAGAGAGCCCGTAATTTTGCCCATCATCAAGCGTAGTAATGCCCAAGCTTCTTGATGCCTCAATCGACTTATCAATGCCGTACTGCTGCATTATTTTAACACTAGGAATATTTAACGACATGGCAATGGCATTACGCGTACTAACATTACCATGCCATCTTTTATCGGCATTTAGCGGTTTATAGCCTCCGCCAAAGTCAGTCAGCTCGTCCTTCCACATTGTGCTAGCCGTAATGTCACCATCTGCCAAAGCAGCGGCATAATAGATAGATTTATAGCTCGAACCAGGTTGGCGTTTGGCCTGAACCATGTCGACCTTACCCCACTGCTCATTGTTCCAATCCGCGCTCCCCACGTACGCTCGAACCTCGCCGGTTTTCGGGTCAATCACAATCGCTGCAGCATTGCCGCCACCGTTACGGTTAATATTAGCCATATTACCCGCCACACTTTCCCGGACAATCTTTTGCGTATCCAGGTTTAGCGTCGTTTTAACCTGATAGCCACTGCGCATTGCTTGTTCTTCGCCGTATTTATTAATCAAC
>CALEKV010000015.1 GCA_937902525.1 uncultured Candidatus Saccharibacteria bacterium
GATAGCAAACTATCAATCGATGGCGACGTAGCCGCGTTTTATGAGCGTGAGTTCTATCCGTTCTCTAATTTTTCCAGCTTCCAGATAGAATGGCGCGGCAAACTGTGGCCAACCAGCGAGCACGCATACCAAGCAGCACGTTATTATGATGTAACGCCTGCATATGTACACAAAATCCAGCGCATGCGTTCAGCACACGAAGCATATGATTTTATGAGAAATAACAGAGATGCTGAACGACCAGACTGGCTCAATGAAAAACGTGCAATAATGAAAGATATCCTACGGCACAAAATCCAGCAACACCCATATGTTAGGAAAAAGCTGCTCGAAACAGGTGATGCGTGCATTGTGGAGGATTCACCGGTTGACCCATACTGGGGCTGGGGACCGGACAGGCAAGGTGCGAACAACCTTGGTACAATATGGATGGAGTTACGCGAGGAACTAAAGAATGGCAAGATCACAAAACTATGACCAAAATGCTCACCAGGCGCAAATGAGAATATTGCGCGCGCTTTTAATGGATAGTAGCAAAAGTTTTAGCGATTTACAAAAGGCGACCGAACTCAGCAGCGACCACGCCAACTTCCATATCAAAAAGCTCATTGATGCTGGGTTTGTGGAGCATATCAAAAAAGAATATGGCAAGTACCAGTTAACGCACGCTGGCAAAGAATATGCCAACCGCATGGATACCGACGAGATCGTGATTGAAAAACAACCAAAACTTTCGATCGTCATTTTATTACTCAATAAACAAGGCAAAAAGCTTTGCCAAGAACGCTTAAAGCAACCGTATTTTGGCTATTGGTCACACCCAACTGGCAAAATCCGCTGGGGTGAGGAAGTATTGGAAGCCGCAGCGCGCGAGCTAATGGAGGAGACCGGCCTGACCGCCACGCTCGCCGTGCGTGGTATCGAGCACCGTATCGACCATGACCATGACGGCAATTTACTTGAAGATAAATACTTTTTTATCATAGACGGCACCAATCCACAGGGTGACATGCTGGAGGTAACTGATGGCGTACGCAACTTTTGGGTAGATATCGACACCTATAATAGCCACGGCAAAACGTTTGGTATGCGCAATGTCCACAAGCGCGTCCACGACCGTGCCGACGCGGTGTTTATGGAAAACACTTTTGCCTTTGACCCAAAAGACTATTAAACCTATATATTGCGACTAGTCCCTCACGACATAATCCTACCCCTGTAACCATCTTTATGATCAAACAAAATATTACATTTACTCTTCACTGATATGTAGTTACTCCATACATAAAACACTGTCGTGGTAGTATAATGTATCATAAAGGGATTAGTATACCATATGGAAAAAAGTACGCTCGAAAATCTATACCTTATACAAAACAGATCAATGCAGCAAATTGCAGATGCTATGGGATGCTCATTAAACAAAATCGACTACTGGATGAGGAAGCACGGCACACAACGCCGCAACCGCTCAGATGCTATATACATTAGACACAATCCAGACGGAGACCCATTTGTAATTAAAAAGCATTTAACTAGTGATGAGCGTGAATTATACGGAATAGGGCTTGGTCTTTATTGGGGCGAGGGGACAAAGGCGAACCCCTCATCTGTGCGACTTGGCAACTCAGATCCGGGAATTATACTAAAGTTTGTTGAATTCCTTGAGCAAATATATGGCGTAAATCGCGACAATATGCGCTTCGGGATGCAGCTATTTACCGACTGTTCGTTTGAGCAGGCGGTTGATTACTGGACAACTGCTTTAAATATCAATAGTAGTCAGTTCTATAAACCAATACGGACAATCTCGGGCAGTATAGGAACATACCGCAAAAAGAACCAATACGGAGTTGTTACTCTGTACTACAATAATAAGCACCTCCGTGATATACTTGTAGAGCAAATTAATAATATGCCGCGATAGCTCAGTTGGTAGAGCGCATCCATGGTAGGTCATGTACCTCCTGCCCACCGGTTAAGAAATTACCGCGTGAATCCCGAATAACGGTTAAAGCCCCACGTAAGGGTAAGACCGTGGCAATCCGCCTAGCGGAAGGCCCGAACGACTGACAAGGGAAGCTACGTCGCCCGTGGCGATAAGCTTAAGATACAGTCTAACCCTCTTATATACGATTTATAAAATAGAGGTGTAAGTGAAGGATGAGGTCCTGAGTTCGAATCTCAGTCGTGGCTCCAAGAGTAAATATCGAATAACTTCTCGCTATCTGGAAGTTATTTTTGTTATGCTTGCAGTATCTATCACTGTAAGCTATGGTAGTGACATGAAAAATCTCGCCCGATATGGTGTCAGCTATAAAATAGCCCGTGCTGGAGGCGTACTCGAAGGTGGCCCCGAGGCGGAAGCGCAGTTGACATATTCGGGAATGAT
>CALEKV010000016.1 GCA_937902525.1 uncultured Candidatus Saccharibacteria bacterium
TGATTGGGCCGCGTAGTTCATGGGCGGCGAAAGCGATGAAGTCTAGGGCATCATCCTCGGGCTGATATATGTCTGATTGATCAAACAGTACCAGCACAACTTCGGCATCATTACCTTTTTCAAAGGTGGCAGCAATGTCAAAAATGCGTCGGTTTTCTTCGCCGGTGATTTTGTTGGGTACACGCAACCAAGTACAATTGGCGTGGACTTGCTTGTCGCGTACATTACTCAGCCATGACTTAAGGGCATTTTTTTGTTCAAAAATAAGCTCTAGTTGTTTATTGCCATTGGTGTCGGTGATGATTGGCGCGGCCGTGTTGGCGTACTTAATATTGCCGGCTGTATCTAGTATGACAATGCCAGCCCTGGTGTTGTTAAAGGCTTTACCAAGCAGCTCAATGTTAGCGGTAGTGTTTGACGGTGTGGCATAGGCGCTAGAGGCCGACTGATACAGGTATTGGACAAGCGGTTTTAGGCCGTTTTGTTCTAATAAACGCGAATTAGGGTTAGGCGGCGTGACGGTGCTGGGTTCGCCAGATAAATGAGTCAAGGCATCGGTCAGGTTTTTTAGCGGAATTGTTACCAGATATACCAAAATAATATTAAGACTTATCGACCCCGTCACTACGGCTACGATAAATGCAATATAGCCGGTTATGTCCCCGGGCAGCCCCGTGGTGCTAATGACGGCTAACAGCACGATAACCGTAAGCAGCAGCCCCATGCCAATCGCACCTAGGTACACTTTACGCTTGTAGCGCGGCCAAAAGTCTTTAATCATTGGTTGTTGTTTTATTGCCATGTCACACTCCCCGTATTGGTTGGTATTGCTGTTATCCAGGTTTGGCCGCGGTTAAATGCTAGGTCCTTGCCGTCTGCCCCAGTCAGTTTTAGCGGGCTTGCCCGGTCGGCTTTTGACCAAGTGGCGGTTTGTGCGGTACCATTTTGGAATATTTGGGCTTCGCCGCTTCCGTTAGTGGTAATATTTTCGCGCCAGCCATCTTCCATGATTAGCGACATATCGACTTTGAGCACCACTACTACGCTGGGGGTGATTTGGCCGTCTTCGCGGTCAAGGTGCGGCGCGCCAGCCTGGTTACGCTGGTAGGTGTTGGTTGCGGGGTCGTAGGTGTATTGTGAATTATAAAGTGGTCCACTAATAGTGACGTTGATGTTGGTGGCATCTGGTGTGCCAGTCGGTTTACTATCGGTGCGGATAAGTCCGGTAAAGCTGCTGCTGGTGTAGCCTTTGGCGGCATTCAGGGCGTCTAGCTTTTCAAAGCTGGTGTACACGTTATGTGGCGCGTATCTGTCGGTGGCGCGCCAGTAATATGCGGCGTTAAAAAATTGGTCTAAATCACGGTAGTTGCCGTTGCGGACTTCAGCTAAGGCGGCGGCGCTACCACCGATGTGTGAAATGCTGGCCTGATATGGCGCGGCCCAGTCAACATAATACATGCGCACGCTACGCACCGGGCCGATGAGTTGCGGTTTGTTTTGCTGGTACAGCGCTAAAAAACGTGTAATACCTCCTTCGGCGATGGCTTCGTATACTACTTGGGCTTGTTTTAAGCCACTTTGCGCACG
>CALEKV010000017.1 GCA_937902525.1 uncultured Candidatus Saccharibacteria bacterium
CAAGCCGCAATACATGGAAATCGACTGGCGGCGGGAATGGTATTTCCTCGATAATGCCGGCATCGGCCACAAAGTGAGTGTTCATGCTGGCCATTTTTTCTTGGAATCCCTTAAAGCCTTCCCCCTTTTTATTTACAAGCCGTTTTTTAATTGTTCGATAAGATACGGCGCCGTCAAATACTTTTCTGACGTCGCCATCGTACTCATTGACCATTTTGTGGGCATTGGTGACCCAATAGTTCTTTATACGTTGCAAGTTAAAGTTGAGTGCGGAGTATTGCGATATAACCTCTGCAATCTGATCTTCTGTGATATCTTGTTCAACGATGTATCGTGGGTCAAAAAGCTCTGGGTAGTCTGTATATACTTGGCTAAGGTATTTAAAAGCGCCGTTTGATTCTATGCCGCCACCCATCCAGTAACAGACATGCCATAAAAACTGCGCATGCTGTTCGCTGCCGCGGGGCAAAATATTTTCGGGCGGCATATTTTCGGAGCGGTTTGGCACTTCGGCGCGCGGTGCGTTGTATGGGTGTTGATTTTCGCGTTGCAGTGCCAAAAGTGTTTGGGTGACTTGATCAAGTCGATCATAATGGATGGTTATTTTTAGCGGCGACCCCTCTATTTGAGTGCGGGCGTCTGGGTATCGATGAGCAATGAGTGTGTAAAAAAGCTCCTGGGCAGCATAACGCGTGCGGAATAAGGGTATATTGTCGGCGTCGCGCGGTAGTAAAACGATGGCATCGCCCGTATCTTGCTGTAAGTTGGCAAAGTACTTTTTATTAAGTTTAGCAGGTGGGTTGGCAAGCGTGTGCACGGCCATGTCATTAGCCCAGGCTGCCGATATGTTGCATAGCTCTGGCTCAATGCCGGTTTCGGCTGCAAATTCAGCGGCAAGGTTTGGTAGATACTCACCTGTTTTTAAGCGTTCGTGTGACATAATTCTACACTAGAACAGCCGGTGCTGCCCTGACTCTCTGTTAGTAGTTATTAGTTGTGGGCTGCCGTTACGCTCTTGTTGGTACGCTGGGCGGCGCTCCTTTATGCGGCGCTTGTCGGCCTTGTTGCGGGCGGCCGCTGCGGTTGCTGCTGTAAGTGTCTCCCACTCTGGGTCGCCATCAAACACTGCGTAGTCGGCTGGGTTTGGAAGGCCACTGCGTTCAACAAGTATTAGCTGGCCCTTTAGGTGGTTTTCTTTGCCACGTGCCGTATCCGTGCAAAGCCCGGTTGTGTGTAGCGGGCAACTTAAGCACGTGGCATAAATACCAACTGTATCAAAACCGTTCCTGTGGTAACCATGCTCGTAGTCGCCAAAAACCGATTTGCGCGCATCACTTTTGATAACTTTTGTAAATGTTGCCGGTGACTGACTGCAGTTTTTAGAACCAAGTAGCCAGAGCGCCTTTGCGATATCGTTGGTGGACACGCCATACCGTAAGGAATGGTCATAATACAGGTCACGAACAACGTCCTGCAGGTACTCTGTCATATAGTTTTCGTCACGGAATTCATGGGCAATAAATACGCTCCCCGTTCCTGCTGTCAGCTTTGCCAAATGCTGGTCAATCGGCGGCGGGTAATCTATGGGTGGGATTTTTTCAGCTTCGATTAAATAATACGTTTGCATACTTATCATTTTCTTCCCAAAGCCGTACATGCCCTTACCAAATTCGGGCATGTATAGCGACGGGTCATTCTGATGAGGGCTGTTTTTGAGCCGTGACACAACTTCGTCAAAGTCGTCTGTGTCGGCATAGGCGTTGCGGATATCACCGCCAAACCGTGCATTTAAAAACCGCATATTATGGATAAGGCCGGGCGCGTTGCCCTTTAGCATCCTAAGTTGCGGATATTTGCCAAAAATGCCCGCCACCTCTTCGGGTGTCATTGTTGCCACTGTCGCAGGGTCAAATGGATCACGCTCCATACCGCGCGTATCGTCAAATGCCCTGCCCAGGTCGCGCATTGCCTTATTGCTGTCGGTGCGGCGCATCCACAGGCAGGCGGTCAGATAAAAGTTTGCCTCTTCGCGGTCATCCTTAAACGGTGCTTTTGGCATATGCTCTGGGTTTTCGGGGAGTACAAAGCGTGCTTGGTTATATGGAAACTCGTTATTTTGCAGCAATGGGACAAGTGTGTCTATCACCTCTTTTGCTTTTGCAAAGTTTGGTACCATAGGCGCGTCTTTTATGGTGGCAAAGTAGCCGTAAAGCGCATCGTCTTCGTCTAGTATGGTTCCCAGGATATCTGAAGCAACATAGCGATAGCGCGGTAACGGCCTACTATGATTGTCGACTTCGATACCGGGCACTGATTCTGCCGCTTGTGCGTAGAGTCGCTTTACCTCCTTTTCCATTGCTACTTTATCGCGGATGTTCTTTGGTTTTTTGTAGTCATATAAAATAGCATGCATGCTCATTGCTAAGCGTACGCCTTGCTCGGCCTCCTGCTGCTCGACCCCATATTCTTCTGTTAATTCCAATATGGCCTCATCCATACCTGGTATGGAATAAATATCAAAGCCCTCCTTAGGAATTTCCGACATATATCTAGTTAAGCAGATTTTCCCCATTTTATTCAAGTATAAGCAAATATATTTTACAACATGTTCTGGGTTGCGGTTACGGCGCAGTTGGGGGACAATAAATAGTAATGAAACGCGGGGTAGATACACTAGATGTGGGGGCTGCTGATGTTCAAGTAGATGATGCGCAAGAGGCGCATACTTTACAAGTAATTCAACAGCTAAAGGAGGAGATGGCTGGCGAAGTATTTGACGACGAGTCGCTTGTTGCGCCTGAAAGGCTTGAAACGGCATCCGGTGACGACGTCCTTAAACTTCTTAAGTTTGCTGGCCGTGATCGCGCGCAAAAACAGCGTAGGGGCTCGCCCGGGGATTACGCTCAAGTGCCCAAAGAGTTTAGGCCTGAGCGTTGGGGTGAGAGTGTTATCCGTCCCGTCCGGCTGGGCGATATCATATTTCTTGATCAGGTACGCCAGCACAGGAATGGTGAATTTGCGCGGTTATCGGAATCGATTGGTAAAGAAGGGCTGCACAAAGAGCTGGACGTTGAGGTGCTCGATGCAGACCATTTTTTACAGCTGCTTGACGCGCTATATTTTCGTGTTCACGGAAGTGTTGCGCCGAAGGACATTCTTGACTACTTTGACCCCGCCCCAGACGGCAACTATTACCCTGCTACGAATGGCAACACTCGCGGTGAAATAATTATCCAGCACGAAAAAAGACGCGCCGCCAAAGCAAAGGGGGCTGGTTATAATGTAAACCCGTATGATGCGGAGGTGATGTGCAAGCTGAACTTCAATAGAAAGCCAGAAGAAATCTTGGGTAGCCAAATTAGCGACAACTTCCAGAGCGCACCATCCGCAGATGAGGTTGCCAGAACAACAGTGGCCTACTATAAGTACTTGCTGCATATCGGGGCGGTGAAAGATCGTAATGGATATGTCGAGCACGTTGGAGGTACTCTCACAAAAGACATCCTGAATGGAATGCTGGAGTACGAGAAACTACCAGATGCGATACACGAACTAATCGATAATAAGGCAATCAGCTACCCTGTTGCGATTGAGTTATCAAAATTGCGCGAAAAGAAAATGATGGAGCTTGGCTTAAAGATTTATGGCCCAGACTATGCCATGGTGGCAAATTCGTATGAAGAAGACGGTGATGGTATCTCCGACGGCTTGATGCAGGTAATCACACCGGAAGAAGCAGCAGAGCTGAAGGCAACGATTGACGCGTGGCTGAACCAGATGGCAACAAATATGTATCTTCACTACCTTAGGGACAGTAAATTTAGTAGCGGCCGCCAAAAGAATTTTATAAAAGCGCAAGAACAGGCTATCGATGAGTCGATAAAAGAAGTGTACGAGCGAACGGAAGACTTTATTCCTGATACCGAAGAAGGGGCGGGTGGTGATGATAAGAATAAGCCCGGTGCCGGTTCGCGAACGCTGCGTAAAGCAATCGAGCATGAGTTAACTGCGTTGGCGCAGGCTATCCAGCATAATAATGTTGAAAAACTTGACCAACTTGCCTCGATTATTCGCGCACTCGGAAATACCGGTGTTCATGATGTCTATTCATCGCAACAAAGAACAAAAGCGATTATGCGGGCGCTTGGCGCATCGGGCTTTACGGCTGATGAGCTGGGCATTGTTGAAGGTATTATTAATAACAGGCCAAAAGCTCGTGCGATTCCTGATGAGGTAGACGTGTTATTCTAAATCGTTGATTAAAAGGATTAAAAAGGTTGAACCTTTTAAGATATAAAATCGTATTTTTTGCTTGTTTATAATCTATAGAATATAGTAATAGTATGCCTTCAAAAAATGTTATCAAACGGTATGATGCGCCGGCGTTTTATCATGTATATAATCGCGGCGCCGGTGGTCAAAAGATTTTTATTGACGATGCCGACCGCGCGAAGTTTTTGCACCTAATCCAGCGTTATACGATTGGGGTCCCCGAAGAATCAGAAGACCACTACCCGCAGTTTGACATTGAGGTGGTGGCGTATTGTTTGATGGGCAATCACTTTCACTTGTTGCTGTTCCAGGAAAACGACACTACGCAAATTACGGGGTTCATGCGCTCGCTCGGTACGGCCTACGCTATGTATTTTAATCGGCGGCATAAGTTGTGCGGGCATTTGTTTCAGGAAATCTACAGAGCTTCGCATATTAGTGACGATGCCTACCTGGCGCACATTAGCCGCTATATTCACCTAAACCCGCCAAAGTATAAGACATACATTTGGTCCAGTCTGCCCGACTACCTGGGTAGGCGCACAACGGAGTGGTTGGCGCCGCAACGTGTGCTGGATGTGACGCCGGCGGCCTACATGGAGTTTTTAGAGGATTACCGTGACCGGTTTGAGCTGTTACATGAATATAATGAAGAACTCGCGTTTTAGGTTGCTATTGAAAACTAAAGGGCACTTCATCTTAAAAGGTTCAACCTTTTTACCCCATATCAGTAGCGTAAAAGCAGAAAGGGCTATTAGCAAGCATAGGCGCTATGACACCTAGCGGTTTTTTCTAGAAGGCGTATCTTTTGGGCGCGTCATTGCTTATGTCTGCCAAGCAGCATTTACTTGTTTATAATGCTTTATGTTCCGTTCACAGCGGGGCCGGGCGGTCAGAACGCAGTATCTCTGGGGGTCTTAATAGCCCTTGGCATTCAATGCGTCACTACCCAGCCTCGGGTGATGCGAAAGTGCGATTGTAGCAATGTGGCTTTGGCGGCAGGGCTCTGACGGTTTTTACGTCAGGAGGTTCGCCTAGCCTCGTAGTTGTTGCGAAATCGTGAAAATGTGCGGTTTCTTCAAGTCTTGGCGCGAGCTGGGGCTGGAAGGTTCGGATGCTTGACGCCGGTTTGAGCCGAGGTCGAGGGAACGAGTACGCGCATGGGAGTAGGTGTCTTGTCGGCGCGCGTTCGTGCGTGGTGACAGTGGCTGGCGATGACGAGATTGTGCGTATGCGCAGTCTGATCGAAGTCGGCGTGAGAGCTACCACTCTAAGTGAGGTCATGTTGTTCAAAGCTATAACTGCGAAAGCAGCTAAGGCTACAGGCGAAGGTGCACATTTTGCCTATTGAACACTCTGCCCGCCCGGGCATGATCTCCAAGTATTTACAAGGTGTCGCATGCGCCGCGGCACCTTATCAAATAAGTAGTATATGAATAAGCCACCACATAAAAAGTTACAGGTTTACCCTGCTCTGCAGCCGGAGCTTTTTAGGTTAGATAAGCAAAGCAATCCGCACACACGTGTGGTGTGGAGTTTTGATCCTGATGCACGTAAACGACAGGCCGAAGCTCTGCGGGCACTCAGGTCGGTTCGGTTTCCGCAAGGTATTGCAACTGCTCGCCCAGGGAAGACGCTCTACGATAATGTGTTGCCGCATAGGAATAGCCGCCGGTTTTATCTGACAGATTTTGATGATGCGTTTAGCAGTGTCGATCAGGACGCAATGCATGAAAAGACCGAAGCAATACTTAGGAAATATGCGCGCGGCCGTCAGCATGCTAGCGCCCGCAAGGTTATTGGTGAGTATATGGATGATGGGGCGTTTTTGAACGGTGTAGATGGTCTGCCACAAGGTAACGCTACCAGTGCAGATTTATTTAACTGGTATATGCACGATGCCGATAACGCACTGGCGCATGCCTTATGGCAGCGGCGCGCCACAGCCCAAGAAGTCGCTACCCGTTATTTGGATGATTTGACCGTGTCGAGCCCTGCTGAGGATGGCGTTAGTAAGAAAACACGGCGCCTTATCCGTGAAATATATGAGTATAATGCACCTGCATGCAGGTTAAACACCCTAAGTCTAAAGTGCTCACACTTGGGCCCCGCCCTGTGACAATAACGGGGCTTTCTATTTATCCAGATGGTCGCATTACGCCATCGCCCGAGTTACTGGGTGCGGCGAATGCGGTGTTTGGTGAGATGGCCACAAAGCTGGTTGAGGGTACAAAAATTGACCTCCATGATTATTCTGTTGTTGCCGGATACAATGGTGTATTGAATTTGGCTGGCGAAGCGTCCCATAGCGGTTCGCGGCGTGTTCGTGAAATGGGCGCCCAGGCGCATGAGCTGCTAGGGCAACTAGGTGAACACATGAACTAAAAATACAAAAAGGCCGCGTAGTCAGGCGGTGGCGGGAGCATTACGCTCGACCGTTTGGCCTTTTTTGCGCGGCGGTTGTCGCAGGAGGGCTAGGTTGAGCACCTCCCTTCGCCGAATGCGGCGTCCCACTCCTTAGCGGTCAGCTCCGGCACTATCTCGGAGTC
>CALEKV010000018.1 GCA_937902525.1 uncultured Candidatus Saccharibacteria bacterium
CTGGTTATGCGCACCATGTCACCCTGTATTTGGACCTTGGCTTTGGGGTGCTGTTCTTTATTTATTGCCGTAATCTTTTTAGCGTCGTCTTGCTTTAGGCCATCTTTAGACGGCACTTCTTTCCAGGCGCGCAAGTTGGCTTCGTGAATCTCTTTCGTTAAGTCCAACACCTTGCTTGTCAGTTCACGCGCCGCCAGTTTTTTACGGATAATGTCAATAATCGCTTCAATCTGCCATTCGTTGCTGCCAATAACTTTTAGGCCTTTTTTGTCATCCATCCACTCAACCGCTGCCGGTGTACCCTTAAAATCAAACCGATTTTGCAGCTCCCGCTCAACCTGCTGGAACACGTTATTCATTTCGGCCTTATCATAGGTACTTTCGATATCAAAACTAAATGTTGCCATGGGACGCTCCTTCAACTATTAAGTGTTACTATAATATCATGAGTACAATTACAAAGTTTGGTGTGGGTGTTGGGGTATTAGTTTTACGTGATGGTAAAATACTGCTCGGTCTCCGTCATTCGGACGCCGCAAAAGCAAGCAGTGACCTTAACGGCGAGGGCACGTGGACAATGCCTGGCGGCAAACTGGACATTGGCGAAAGACTAATCGACGCCGCGCTAAGAGAGCTGAAAGAAGAAACCGGCTTAGTGCCCGCCGCAATTGATGCGTTTTGCGTGCAGGACGATATGACTGACACGGCGCATTACACAACGGCAGGCTTTAAAGCGACACTTAATGACACCGACGAGCCTGTTGCAATGGAGCCAGATGAGATTATTGAATGGCGCTGGTTTGATATGGCTAGCTTGCCGATAAACTTGTACGCTCCAAGTAAAAAACTTGTTGAAAAATACCAGGCCGGGATATTTTATAATTAATAGAACCAAGGATGGATATAAGGGTATCGCGCGTATTTTGCTTGATGACTACCCATTAGTTGTACGCAATAGATAATCGAGCCAATCGTTGAGAGATTTGCCACCCACGGGTAGTAACGTCATGCCAAAGTCGCGCACGTTTTTTAGGTCTGGGTTGTCATCAATCAATACAGTTGTACGCCCATTTATAATATTACCAAAAAACAAGCTAGCGTCATGGCTGTCGCGTTCGTTTTTTAGATAGCCAATTTGAGATGAATCGAGTATCGCGTCAAACGCTTTTTCCAAATTCAACATAGGTACGGTCCAGCGGCTAAAAGTATCCATATTATCTGTTGCAATAGCGACTTTATTGCCGAGTTGACGTAGTGCGGCAATTTTGGTGAGTGCCCCTTCTATTATAACCATTTGTTCACAGCTTTTTTGTAGTGCTTGTGTGATTTCAAAACTAGGCATATTTAATGTAACTGCTAACTGATCGCAAATATATTCCGCGCCTAGCTTGCCTCGCATCCAATCGTTAACCATGGCTACGTTATCTACAAATAACACCTGTGTAAGTTTGGCATAACGCTCGCGGAGCGCGTTATCTGTGCTATCGCGCCATTGTTGCCAAAAGCGTGACCCCGACAGTGTGCCGTCCCAATCGAT
>CALEKV010000019.1 GCA_937902525.1 uncultured Candidatus Saccharibacteria bacterium
CTGTCTCCAACTGGAGCTAGCGCTCCAGCTGACGTGTCACTGTATGGCGGTGTTGGCTTTAGCTTAAGCTGCACCAGTAGCGGTGAGGCCGCTGCAGTTAGCGTTGCCCTCAATAACGCTGACGGTAACGCTACAGCATCCCTACCGACTACTACAGACAGCAACCTGGCTAACCTGCGAGCTTACAAGTCCCACAGCGGGACACTAACAGACATAACTGACCAAGCTACCTTTGCTCTAGGAGCAGGTAACACTGTGCTTGTAAGCTACCAACTAGTAGATGGCGGTGAGTTAGATGAAGACGGTGTAGCTAATGGTATTATTGTAGACCCTGTGTATATTGGGTATTACTTGGGTGACACGAGTGGTTCTGGCTCACTAGCAGATACTGGCAGCAGTACGCTATTACCGGCTATGGCTGGTGTGGTGCTAGTACTAGGTGGTGTGGGCGGTGTATACGTTGCAACAACAAGGCGACGACGACCACAATATAGTAGATAGCGGCCAAACATGACACCAAAGTAAAAATCCCACCACAAGGGTGAGATTTTTACTTTGGTGATCCTACCGGGAATATCAGGATATAACAGCGTCGCGTTCAGATGAGCGAGCTCCTCTTCCCTGCTCCTTGTTATCGAACCCTCCGCTCTCAACTTGCTCGGTTAGCAAGCACCACGAAAAAAGCCCATCTGCTAGATGAGCTATTTTCGTGGTGACCCTACCGGGAATACTAAGGTATAATCTGCACAAACTGCGAATGAGCAAGCTCCTTCGGTTTCGCTTGATTATCGCACCCTCCGGGTTCGGATTTCTGGAGAAATCGTCAAATTAATAAGCCCTACCTAAAGGCAGAGCTGATTAATTTGGTGACCCTACCGGGAATCGAACCCGGATTGTCAGGATGAGAACCTGGTGTCCTAACCGTTAGACGATAGGGCCAAATTGTGAGTGTTTCGCGGGCAAAATTTGCTTGCATATTTTCCGCATGTTCGAGCAACTTGAGCTGTATATCCGTAAGGATATAGGGTGGGTACATTTGCCGCGGCGTCCTATTGAAGCGTTGCGGTCATATCTGTAAAAGTTAAAACCAGTTCGCGCCTGAACTGGTATATACTACCAAAAAAATACTATTGCGTCTAGCCTATCCTTATATTATACACCTAATCTACATAATTGTCAATGGCACGGCTGGCTTGGCTGTGGCTATAAAAAATCACCCCAGCTTGGTGCCTGGGGTGATTTGGGGTGAATGGTGTTTATATTATTGCTTGCGATTACGGCTGGTGAGGTAGTAGTAGCCGGAAGCGGTTAGTGAGCCAGCGCCCATGATAGGTGCGAACAGGTCTGTCAAACCAGTGTGTGGTAGTTCTATTGCTGGTGCGGGCTTTGGCGTTTCAGGGGTGGTTGGTGTTTCAACACAGTCCTTGCTATCTTTTGGCAAGTCTTCTTTGCCGGGGATATTACATTTTTCGACTGGTTTTTTACAATTGTCAGTATCTTTTGAGTGCTTAGTAGCATCAAACTCATCTTCCTTTATCTTGATCACGGTGTAGTTTGTGGTGTCGCAAACCTTGATGTCTTTAACCTCGGTTGGCTTTTCACAGTCGCCCTTGCCTGCGAACAAGACGCCCTGGATGTTCCGTTCGTCATCACCTGTTAAAGTGGTGATAGATTGGTACTCAGGTGCAAGATAAAAATCTATTTGGGTGTTTTTACAAGCGTCTGGCGTGGCAACTGTAACAGTTTTGCTGAAGTTTTTTACGCCAGCAGGAACGGTAAACAGGGTTGAGGCAAACTTAGTTTGTGGAATTGCCGTTTCATTCCAGCCTTTTTTGTTCCATGTGTCCGGCACGTTCATGCTTTCAAGCACGATGTCCTGGGCCTCACATAGTGGTTTGCCGTCTTTCAGGCTGATTTTACCAGTGCCACGTTGAATGGTCGTGTTATAGTTTGACTTGTTTGCGGGGTCAAGACAGCTATCGCTGCCACCTGTGGCATATGCTGGTGTTGCGATCGCAAGTAACGCATACATGCTGCTGCTTGCAATGAATGCCAGCGCAATAGTTACAAATTTATTCATAGTTACACACACTCCTTATCCACCTCAGATAATTTATCTTATAACAATTAGCATTATAACAAATATTTACGTTAATGTCAATACTATTGCATAAGTATTATAAGAAATGCCCTTTTTAGGGCTTGAATGGGTGTTAGCGGTGGCCTTGTGGGGCCTACAGCTTAGCGATTAGATCCAATAGTTTACGAGGGGTTATTTCGGCTTTAATCAAGTAACCGTCAGCATCATGTTCCATGGCGGCGCGACTGTCGGCGTCTTGGTCAAAGTTGGTCATGATCATGACTTTTCCACCGTAAGATGCGTTATTGGCCGGGTTTTTAAGTGCCCTTAAGATATCGGTGCCACGCATTTCGGGCAGCATGATATCTAGTAAAATAAGGTCGTATTGCTTGTTACGCGCGGCAATCAGGCCATCGGAGCCGTCAATCATCCAATCTACGGTGTAGCCTTGATGGCGCAGGCTGCGTACGTACATTTCGCCGATAAAGCGATCGTCTTCTATTACCAGGATAGTTTTTACTGACATAAGCTTATTATAGGACAGTTTTAGGATTTATGCTTTCCTT
>CALEKV010000020.1 GCA_937902525.1 uncultured Candidatus Saccharibacteria bacterium
ATCTCGATACTGTTGGCGTAGAATCAGTTAATGCCGAAGCCCTGCAATCCATAAAAAAAGAATCGCTTTCTCTGAAGATAACCCCGGAGCGTATAGCCGACAATAAAGATTTACTCGACAGGCTTACTCTTTACTTGACGTATCATACAAATACGATCGAAGGCAGCACGATGACGCTGTCAGACGTCGAAGAGGTGCTTTTTGAACACAAGGTTTTGTCAAACCGCACCGCGGTTGAACAAGCGGAGGCACGCAATCACCAAGCAGCTCTGCATTGGCTTCTTGACGAGCTTGTAAATAGAAGGGATGACTTCACTATAAGTGTAGACTTTATACTCGGTATACATTTGCGCCTTATGAACGGCATTATCTCTGGCGCTGGTCAGTTTCGTACGCATTCTGTGCGTATTATGGGGTCACGCGTTACGCTCGCAAATTGGCCAAAGATACCAGACTTGTTGGAAGAATTGGTCGCCGATATAAAGAATGATAACAGTGATGTGATTGAAAAAATTGCTAACATTCACGCGCGTTTCGAACGAATTCATCCTTTTAGCGACGGCAATGGCCGAACAGGGCGGCTTATTATGCTCGCGCAGGCTTTAAGCGCAGGGCTTGTCCCTCCCCTTATAACCAAAGAACGTAAATTTGCTTACTACAAGTATCTTGAACTAGCGCAAACAAAAGAAGACTACAAGCCGCTCGAATATTTTATCGCTGAATCGATGAAATTTAGCGATGACCTGCTTAAAGACTGAGAGCGCTTAATAGCTCACTTTTTAGTTCAAGGAGTGCTGCCTTCGAGCTCACGCTAAAGAGCTTGTAGTTATTCTGAACGTCACTCTGGTTACTTAAGATACCTATAACCAGCCTCCTCTTCGTCGTAGACTAGCTCGCCATCGACATGCTTGATACCAAGTTTTTTCAAGCTATCAACCAGCTTTTCGACAGCCTGCAAAGTCTTGTCAGTTATAACAAACACGGGGGTGGAGGTGTTCGCAACTTCACCCTCCACCCCAGCCATATGCGACAGCAGAATTTGAGACCATGTCCCTCATTCTGCTTTTGCATCAGCCAAGAGAATATTTGTATATAAAAGAGCCGACAACCGGCTCTTTTATATACTTACAGAAAGTATGTTTCCTAGTTTATTCGTAACGAAGGGCGTCGATTGGGTCAAGTTTGGCAGCTTTATGGGCGGGGTACGTACCAAATATCAATCCCACTGCGATTGAAATACCTGCCGTAACTGCAATTGTCTCAACAGTCATAGATGGAACGATATCCAAGTCCATGGCTTTCGTTAGACCAGTTGCCATTATGTAACCTAACACGATACCAAATATCCCGCCAAGAATTGTTAATACGATGGCTTCGGTAAGAAACTGCATCATAATATGGCGTGTTTTTGCTCCTACTGCTTTCCGAAGTCCTATTTCTCGGGTACGCTCCGTCACGCTGACCAGCATGATGTTCATGATGCCAATACCACCTACTAATAATGAAATTGCAGCACTTATCATGAGGATCTTACGGAACAAATCAGTCAAATCAGTAATAGATCCTAGCACTTCAGCAGAACTCTTGACCGTAAAGTCAGCCTCTTCAGTATTGCTGTAGCCATGGTTGGTCAACAAGATTTTTTCAACAAGTATTTTGACCTCTTCTACAGATTCATCATCGTTTGCTTGAGTAATTATTGAGCCAAAATTTTGACTTAGTTTATTCTGCTCAATGATACTTGTGTAGGGTACGAATGCAAGAACATTCGGGTTGTCGAACTGACCTGGCTCAGTTTCGGCAAGCACACCAACGACTGTGTAGTCAGTATTATTAAGACTTACCTGTTTACCTATTGGGTCGACATCTTTGAAAATATCGTTTGCTATGCTTTTTCCTAGTACGATAACCAGTTTTTTCTCTGTAACACTTTCACGGTCAAAAAAGGCGCCAGACTCAAGTTTGTAATTACGAATATTGCTATATGACTCTGATGCACCTTGCACTGCAATAGTGCCACCAACACCTGACTGTAGTTTTGCCGTTGTAGCTACGAGTGGCGAAACACCAGTAACAAGATTCTGGTCGATAGCTTTTATTGAGTTTAAATCTTGTTCTGTTAGGGTCGGTTCAACGAGCGTACTTATGGTTTTCTGGTTTACTGGTGCACCTTCAGGTGCTCTGTGTCCAGGGTTTTTTAGTTCTTCAAGCTCCTGAGTAGTTGGAGCGTTGCGTGACTCAATTGTCACATTTGTTGAACCAAGTTTATTCACTTCTTTATCAATCTTTGCATCCATCCCTGCGCCGAGGCCCATTATTGTTGTAACTGCCGCTATCCCTATTACGATTCCTAGAACGGTCAATAAACTGCGACCTTTGTTGATTATTATTGATTCACTAGCTTCAGTTAGAAGATTACTGATTTTCATTTTGATGCCTCCTCGGTAATTTTGCCATCACGTATTCGTATAGTACGATCAGCATATTTAGCAACTTCTTCTTCGTGCGTTATAAGTACGATTGTCGTGCCTTGCTGATTCACTTCACGAAAGAGTCGCATAATACTGTTTGTGCTTTTAGTGTCAAGGTTACCTGTAGGTTCATCTGCTAGTAACAAGCTAGGCTTCATCATTAATGCGCGTGCTATGGCCACGCGCTGTATTTGTCCGCCTGATAGCTCATTTGTGCGATGATCAATACGACTTTCTAATCCAACTCGTTTGATAGCTTCTTTCGCTCGTTCAATATCATCTGATGCTGGTCTATAAACCGTAGGCAGTAATACATTTTGTAAAACGGTACGACGCTTCAATAGATTAAATTGTTGAAAAACAAAGCCAATCTCTGAGCTTCTTAAATCGGAAAGCTTACTTTGACTGAGCTCTCTAACTGAAACCCCATTCAATAAGTAATCACCCTCAAAGTGCTGATCGAGCAAACCAATAACGTGCATTAAACTGGACTTACCTGAACCAGAACGCCCCATAATTGCTACAAAATCACCTTCGTTAACAACGAAATTTATTCCACTTAGCGCGGTAGTAGGATTTTTGCCGTTTGCGTTATAGGTTTTTTGTAGGTTTTTTATATCGATAACGTTATACATGATTACGACTTTTTCTTGTTTGGTAAGTTTAGTTCAAGATGGGCGAGTAGTTTCTCGAAAGTTTCCGGCTTGGCAATTATCAATACGCCATCCACTGGCGCCTTAAATACAAGAAGTTTGTCACCTGCATTAATAGACATCGATTCTCTTGCATCGGACGGTATTACTACCTGCCCACGCTCACCAACAGTTACCGAACCAATTAATTGTGGCATATTCATTTCTTATCTCCCATATTAATCATTACTCTTATGCTATCATACTAATCATATTATACATATTAGTATGTACGAATAGTCTTGGCTAGCCCTTCATTATTGTCATACACACTATTAATTTCAGAAATATCAAAGTC
>CALEKV010000021.1 GCA_937902525.1 uncultured Candidatus Saccharibacteria bacterium
TCTGCGCCCGTTTCTTGATCAAACGACCAGTTATCGTGCCATGCGCCATCATACATGGCAAAATGCGCCCTATAGGTGCCCGCTGGTAATTGCCTGCTGGCACTAAACACCTGCTCTTGCCCGGCATCAAGTGTGCCAATATTCATACAACCTAAGTCATAGTTTTGGTTCTGAGCATCGCGCACTATGTAGCAAATCGTTTTATTTACCTGCGCCTGAACGGTGCTGGCGTTCTTAACCTTAAAGCTACCCGTAACTGCCTGCCTGGCATTTGGGGCCACCGTATCTAAAGTCAAGCCCTGGACCAGTACGGGAGTAGTCTTTACGGTAAACGTTAACGCCTTAGCCTCTGCGCCCGTTTCTTGATCAAACGACCAGTTATCGTGCCATGCGCCATCATACATGGCAAAATGCGCCCTATAGGTGCCCGCTGGTAATTGCCTTGAGGCACTGAAGGTCTGGGACTGCCCACTTGCTAGCCCCTTAATATCACTACACCCAAGGTCATAGTTACGGTTCTGAGCATCGCGCACTATGTAGCAAAGCAACTTATCAACGGTAATCGTTGCGTTTCCCTTATTGCTCACCGTAAAGCTACCTAACACACCATCACCCGCATGGGGGTTGGCATTGGAGACCGCTAGTCCCTGCGTCAAAGTAGGATTTGCCCTAGCTGTAAACGTTAACGCCTTAGCCTCTGCGCCCGTTTCTTGATCAAACGACCAGTTATCGTGCCAGGATCGACCATCGTACATAGAGAAATAGGCCTTATAAACGCCCGCGCTACCTATGTTGCGTGTCGCACTGAATACCTGCTCCTGCCCGGCATCGAGCGTGCCAATATTCATACAACCTAAGTCATAATTTTGGTTCTGAACACCTCTAACTATATAGCACAACAACTTATTAACTGTTATGACGCTATTGCCGGAATTCCTCACCTTAAAGGTGCCGGTTACCGTATCACCGGCACGTGGTGTAGTGTTATCTATTGTGAGGCCCTGGGTAAGAGTCGGGTTGCTTTTTACTGTAAAACTTAGAGCCTTTGGTTCAGCGCCCGTCTCTTGATCAAACGACCAGTTGTCGTGCCATGCGCCATCATACATAGAAAAGAAGGCTTTATATACCCCAGCATCGCCCACATTGCGCGAAGCGCTAAAGGTTTGCTCTTGACCGCTAGCAAGCGTGCCAATGTTCATGCAACCAAAATCGTAGTTTTTATTGTTCCCGCGCACGACATAACATAGGGATTTATTTATTACTACACTACTGTCAGAGAAATTCCTCACCTTAAAGGTACCGGTTACCGTATCACCGGCACGTGGTGTAGTGTTATCTACTGTGAGGCCTTGGGTAAGGGTGACACTTGGACGAACATTGACATCTAGCCTATTTGAACTACCTTGCTGCGCAGCGGGAAATGTTCCTTCCGACCAGGTTCTGCCACTATCCCTGGTCGCACTGATTCGAGACCTATAGGTTCCCTGCTCTTGTGGGATAAACGTTTTGAAATAATTATACGCTACACCTGGCGCCAAGTTAGCCACCGTATCAAATGGTAAATCGGCATTTTTCCCTGAAGGACTAGCCATGGCCACGCCCATGTAACCCAAATTCATTGCGAATTGGCTGCTGTTATTTAAAGTAGAAAACCTTACAGCTGTTGACTGCCCCACATGCAAGTTCGGTTGATCAAGCCTTAGTGCACTAATAACCGTTGGCATATTATAAATCTGGCTGTTTAACTTACGGTCGTATCCAGGGTTATTACTAATTGGTTGCGTGTTGTTCCAGTATCCATTCTGGAAGTTTACTATCTCGAACGAATAGGTGTCTTCTTTGGTAAATTGCTTTGTCTGACTATATGTCACCGTTGATCTCGCCGGAACAACCATGTCTTGTAGCGGGTAGTCATAGTTATTGCCTGCACTATCCCGCACCGCAACTGCCATCCCCCCGATATTGATTGGCGAACCTGTGGCGTTAGAAATATCAAACGAGACAGTTGTTGCTGAATTCGTAAATGCACCCACCGGTGATGCGCCAACCACTCGGAGTGGCGAAGCGATGGAAACGCCCTCGACTGTCGGCCCAAACCAATCACTCCAAACCCGCCAAAAATTACGGTTGCCATAAGCACTACAACCGTCACCCGTACCATACATATTGTTCAAAGCAGCCGCATTGGGTTGGTAGGGTGTATAAGTGTATAGTGCCGCAGTTGCTTTTGATTCACTATATACATCACCTGCACCACAACCCGTTTCTACAACATTCCATAAAATACTATTGGGTTGATACGGCTTTTTATATTTCCACCAACTCGGCTGCATACTATCAAGATACCAGCGCAGCAAGCTTGCAGCTTCATCCATTTGCAACGAAAAGCCTGCGTAGTTTGAGTCGCAATTAGCGCTCCCGTTGGGGCCGCTATCGGGGCAGTGTGCACCCATGGCGTATAAATATTGCCGCTTAAATGGCCAGACATCACTTGTTAATGGACCCGGCGATTCCGTTGCAAGCTTAACTAGTAATGCCTTTGGGCTAATGCTATATTTTTGCGCAGCGTCATAAATAATCTGCGCCGCACTCACTGCGCCAGACGGTATTGTTGAAGAGCCATAGTTACTCTGCGGCAAATCCGGGCCGGGTTCGGTCTTTGGCACCTCGTAATAGTCCCTTAAGCACGTAAACGGCGCGGGGTTACTGTGCGCAGCGCCATACTGCGCCCTTGTGCCGCCACCGAGTTCCGATGTTTGCGTACCCCAATAATCACACCATGGAACTTTACCATTCAAAAAATTCTGAATATCAGCGACCGACATGCTGCCGGCATTTGTAAATACACTGTCGTCGATTATCCGTCCGGCACGCCAATCAGCAGCGGTTACTGCTTGTGTTTTCTCCGTGAACATCAGGCCTGGGGCAAGTAGCATAGCGGTAGTGATAAAAATAATCAATACTTTTTTCACTACTTTTTCTCCACAATCTCTTTCACAATTGGGCTGCCACCAGTAGGCGTAACCGTCAGCCTAATATGCCATTCGCCGCTACCAAGGGAGTCATAGGGTACGGTGTACCCGGCGCAGGTTGATACATCTGGCTGATATATGATTGCAACGGTTTTTGAATATGTTTTAGTGCCATTTGTAATATCCAATTTACATACACCACCTGAATAGCCGGCCAACTCTGTGAATATTGTTACTTCATTAGTGGCCGTATTCTTTGTGGAAAGGCTAATTGTGTCAGGGCTTGTCGGTACGGGCGCTGGCGATGCCGTTTCCGCAGGGGAATCCTTGCTTTCTATATAGTCTTGCTTTTCGGAAGATTCAGTCTGTTGGCGCAACTTAACTTGTTCGGATGTAGGCGGAGTAGGCACCTGTGTCTGTGACCCAACGTTGGGCTTTGTATTTATTACGAAATGCCAATACCCCACGCCGACACCAACAAGCAATAAGCCGATGACAGCAATGACTGTGATCTTCTTTTTGTTGTTTACGTAATTTATTTTCATTTTCAGCAATCCTATACCTATATTTTACCATAATCACTATACTCTTGTCGATGCCTATTCCCCGCGTTATGTTACAATAATGCTAATGAGTAAAGAAAAAATCCCTGTAGTGTCGGTACTACTTCCTGTGTATAATTGTGCAGAATATCTAACCGAAACATTATTTAGCCTACTTGTGCAAACATTTGAAGATTTTGAGGTTATTGCTATTAATGATGGGTCAACCGATAATTCACTTGGGATACTTAATAAATTTGCAAGCATCGATACGCGCATACGCGTCGTTAGCCGGGAAAACCGCGGAATAGTCTCCACACTGAACGAAGCGGCCAGCCTTGCGAGGGGTAAGTATCTTGCTCGAATTGATGGTGACGACATAGCCCTCCCGAAACGATTCGCTATGCAAACTGAAATTCTTAACACCAAGCATAGTTGTGTCCTTGTTGCATCGACTTTTGACGTCATTAACGAAAATAGTGAGCATCTGTACCATGACTCGGTGCCAACAATTGAAGCTGACCTGCGCATGAGTATGTATACTCGAAACCCCATAGCGCATGGCTCCGTAATGATGCGTAAGGATATATTTGAAAAAATAGGGGGATATAGCGCCAATTGCGGACCCACGGAGGACTACGAATTGTGGCAAAGGATGATAAAGCACGGCACAGTACATACAATCAATACGTCCTTGTTTCGCTGGCGAGTGAATCCAACCGGAATCACTTCTACAAAATCAAAGCATGTTGAAAAATTTATGAAAAACAACGTCAACCTTTACTGGAATGAAAATCCCTTTACTGTCATTCCACGGCGCACTTTAGTCAAACACTGCCGCTACTACCTGTCCCATGATAAGCTGCATGGAATAGCAACAAAAAACACCGTATTGCGTGATTTAGCTAATTTATCAGTTGAGCTAGCAAAACGTGGGCGAAAAGTTGATGCAGCCAAACAAGCATATATTATCGCTAGTACCGGAAGAACCGGAATAAAAATAGTGTGGCGACGCCTCCTTGCGCCAGTCAAATTCCACAGCCGCAAAATGCTTGGCATCAGATAGCGGGACACTCGGGAACACTGGGCGGTAATATCAATAAGGTTATCTCTATTTGTCCGATTTACGCCAACTATATTCAAGGGCAAACAAGCCGCTCCATTGTATTCCACGTCCAGGCTTATCAACGCTAAACGCTGGCCCATCAAACTCAGTGGCATGCGATTTGCCCTCAGCATAAAAAGCCTCTGGATACACAAAATATGTACCAGGCATTATATCAAGGTTAAACTTAACAGTAAACGAAGGGTCTTCATTGATATCAAATGACTCCTCGAAGCGTGAGTTCCTGCCTGTGATATGCTCTCCGCTACGCTTGAATATATTTATCCCTATACTCTCCAGATTTTCTTTTATCTTACACCTCACTTCAACCTGTATTTGTTCACCGTATCGGAATCGATTTCGTTGTTTACCACTTGAATCAAGCAGCTTAATGTCGAAAATGCTGTCAATTACATGCGCGCGCGTTACTTCAGCGTTATCGATAACTTCATTATTTAACTTTGAATAAAGCCGGGATATTTTACGCGCGTCACCAACATCTACTAGCTTGCCTTCACTAATAAGCGCCGCCCGAGTGCAAAAGCGATCAACCGTCGCCATATCGTGCGTGACAAGTATGACAGTTTGCCCGCTCCGCTTATAATCTTCAAATACATCCAGGCACTTACGCTGAAAGGCTTCGTCTCCCACCGCCAGTACTTCGTCAAAAATAAGAATATCGTTCTTTGCTTTAATTGCGATAGAAAAGGCAAGTCGCACCTGCATGCCGCTGCTATAGTTTTTTAGCTTTTGGTCCATAAACGGCCCAAGCTCGGCAAAGTCGACAATTTCATCGTACATAGCAGCCATTTGCTCACGGGTGAAACCAAGCAGCGCGCCATTTAAATAAATGTTGTCCTTCCCTGAAAGCTCCGGATTAAATCCAACACCCAGTTCAATAAATGGCGTTAGCCCACCGTTAACCTCGATTGAACCAGCAGTTGGGTAATATACACCAGCAATCAATTTCAGTAAGGTCCTCTTACCTGACCCGTTGCGCCCCACAATACCAAAAAAGTCGCCTTTATTAATGTCAAAAGATACACCATCAAGAACTTTTTGCGTAACTTTATTGTTGCGCCTAACAATATTAACCGCCGCCTGTTTCATTGAGGTGTTTTTGCTTTGCGGTAAAACAAATTCCTTATAGATATCTTTTATACTAACCGCAATCTGCCTATTTGCCATTGTTAAATATCCTCCGCAAAGTACTTAGAGCGGCTCTTAAAGTAATAGTAGCCAATCAAACAAATGACCATAATAATCACAAACGGAACAAGGCGCGCAATAATACTGTTTACCGAATTCCATAAAGTAATATCATTAGCGCTATTTAGTATTAAATGCCGAGCATCCTGCGCGATTTGCACGATTGGATTCATAAAAAACCAATCACGTAAATTACTTGGAATTATCGACATCGGAATAATAATTACGCTCGCATAAAAACCAACTTGCAACAGAACCTCCCAGATATACGTAATATCACGAAACCGGACATATGCTGTTGCCAGAATAAAAGCAACACCAATTGAGAATACTGCTAGCTCCAAGATCACAAATGGCAGCAACAACCAGGTCCACTGCGGCATCACGCCGTTAATAAGGGCAAAAACAATAACGACAATCAGGCTCAGGCCTAAATTAATTAGGGCGGAAACAGAACTCGCAACCACAACTAAGTACCTTGGTATACTAATCTTTCTGATGAGATCTCCGTGCGCAACAATCGAACTTGCGCCAACCATCGTAGTTTCAGAAAAGAAGTTCCAAAAGACAATGCCTATCAATAGTGAGACCCCGTAATGCTCAACCCCTTTCCCAATCGGCGCAATATAGGTAAACAAGATATATAACACCGCAAAAAGTAGGAGCGGCTTTAAAACCGACCATGCATAACCGAGCGCCGAGCCCTGATAGCGCACCTTAAAGTCAGTGGAAACCATTTCGCGTAGTATTGCACGATTTTTTGCATTCAAGTATTTCATAAACCTTTATCTATTATATCAGCGTTGCACTTTAGTATACTAATATTATGACGCCCCGTGTGATATTGATTCGAAATGCCGCTTCCTATGATTTTGGTGGGGGTGAGCGGTTTCCTGTGTTTGTTGCTCAAATCTTGCGCAATAATAACATTGAGCCTATTATCATATCCAGGAACAACACCCTACTTTCGTTCGCAAAAGAATGTAACATTGACACACTGCGCGGATGGTGGTGGCACCGGCAAAACTGGAGTGGCATCAATGCCTTATTATTCCCTGTGTACCTTATCTGGCAGCTTATCTTGTTCTGTTACTACACTGTGATTTTCTTGCAGCTGCGCCCGCAAGCAGTGCACATACAAAGCAAGGATGATTTTATTGCCGGTACATACGCCGCCAAGTTAATTGGAGCAAAAGTTGTCTGGACGGATCATGCAGATTTAAAACATATTTGGAAAAACATTGGTATTCCCTTTAAAAATCCAGTGGGTAAATTGGTATATTTAGCGGCACGCACTGCAAATACAATCACATTAGTGAGCGAAAGTGAAAAAAGTGAAATTAGCACCCACTTACCGGCACATTCTTTGGTCCGCCATAAACTCCAAGTTGTTCATAACGGCACCCAAGATAAACTGACAGAATACCCAGCCGACAAGCAGCCAATATTTACCTTTGGTGTTGTTGGGCGCCTGGTAGTGGATAAGGGGATTAACGAAGTGATTGAGGCTTTTAATAAAATCCACAGCCTGCACCCAGATACTCAGCTTTTACTTGTTGGATCTGGTCCACATGAGTCCAAGTTCAAGCATAAGGCTAAGAATAATCCTGCAATCTTTTTTACCGGGCACCAAACAGATCCATTTGCGTACATGGCCAAGCTAGACGTTTTCATGCAACCGACCTACCACGAAGGTTTTAGCGTCTCACTGGTTGAAGCAACCATGATGCAACTCCCAATTATTGCGACACGCGTGGGTGGCAACGGCGAGATTATCAAGCACCAAAAAACCGGCCTACTCGTTAACGCAAAAGACAGCAATGCGCTAGCCGACGCCATGGAACTGTTATATTCAAACACAGCACTAGCAAACCAGCTAGCTATGGCGGCACGGCATCAATACGAACAAAAATTTATTTTTGATAACATTGTAAAAGAAAGGTTTATGCCGCTATATGAAATCTCTCGTGATTGAATCATCAGTGCTTGAACAAGACAACCCCACGGGTGTAAACTATTTCACCGAAGGTATAGTGAGCGGCCTAGAAGCAAACAAAGACAAAGACCTTGAAATCCGCTACTTTTGGTTGAATTTTTTACAGCGCAAGCCAATTAAAAACGCCTATATAAAACAGGCCGCCAAATACGGACTCATACAAATGCTATCCTTAATGCCCCAACGGGTTTATGCCAAGCTTGTGTACGCGAATATCGCACCGCCCTTGCCGGTTAAAAAATCTGATTGGCAGCTATTCCCAAACTTTTATATTTGGCCAACTCTATGCAAAGCAAAAAAAGCTGTTATCATTCATGATATTTGTTTTTTGAAATATCCACAGTACGTAGAAGATAAAAACCGCGCATTTTTGAACCGCGTTGCGATACGAGCGTTCACAAAAGCCGATATGATAATATCAAACTCTCAATTCACAACCAATGAACTTACTTCACATGCCGGTGTTAGCCCAAATAAAATAGTAACTATCGACATTCCGGTCGATAAAAAAACATTTTTACCAAAACTCAATAAAGGCTTTACACACCTAACTAAGCGTTACGGGATTACCAAACCATATATTTTATCACTTGGCACACTTGAACCACGAAAGAACCTTACTACTTTAGTGAAAGCTTATTGTGAGTTACCGCAAAATATCCGCAACAAATATAGCCTCGTGTTGGCTGGCAAGTGGGGGTGGAAAACGGAATCGCTTATGGAACTAGTCGACCAAAAAAAGTCCCAAGGCTATGATATTATCACCACCGGCCATATCGACCGAGACGACAAATGCACGTTTTTCCGCAACGCCAGCTTTTTTTGCCTCACCACACACTATGAGGGTTTTGGTATGCCACTACTGGAGGCTTTGCACTGCGGCATACCAACTGTTGCGGTTGATATTCCGGTCCTGCGTGAAGTGGGCGGCGATGCCTGCCTGTGGGCAAAAAAAACTGTTACGAGTGTTCGCGATAACCTAGAAAAACTTGTTAACTCACCTGATTTGCAAAATAAATACCGTAAGCTCGGACCTAAACGGTCAGAGGGCTTCAGTTGGGAAAAAACGGCCAGTAAATTAAAGCAAGAGTTCCTTAGCCGCTAAATTACTGCAAGGTAAAGTGTTATACTATCTGTATCTATGAAGAAAAAGATCACCATCTTAATCCCTGCCTACAACGAAGAGGCTGTGCTTCCTTTATTAAAGGAGCGCCTATACAAACTTGGCGAATCATTACCACATTACAACCTGGAATTTTTATTTGTTAACGATGGCAGCCGCGATGGTACTATGCAATTTATTCGCGATTGGGCCAATGAAGACAGTCGCGTCAGCTACGTTAATTTTGCCCGCAACTTTGGCAAAGAAGCCGGCATGATTGCCGGGTTTGACCACATAAAAAGTGACGCCACGGTGATTATTGATGCTGATTTACAAGACCCGCCCGAACTAATCCCCGACATGCTTGCGTTGTGGGAGCAAGGCTACGACGACGTGTATGCTAAGCGAAAATCACGCGACGGTGAAACCTGGCTAAAACGAAAAACAAGCGAATGGTATTACAGGGTGCTGCAAAAATCCACGCGTATTCCCATCCAACGCGATACGGGCGACTTTAGACTACTTAGCATGCGCTGTGTGGAAACTTTAACTAAGCTGCGCGAAAGCGAACGCAACACCAAGGCGTTATTCAGTTGGATTGGCTACAAAAAGAAGGAGATTTTGTATGACCGCGAACCGCGGGCAGCGGGCGTTACCAAATGGAATTACGCCAAGCTAGTTGAGTTAGCCTTAGATGGTATTACCAGTTTTACGGTTGCCCCGTTACGCATCGCTACCTACTTTGGCATCGTCATTTCCCTGGCAGCCTTTGTTTACATTGCCTACCTACTTATCCGCCCGCTGTTTGGCGTGGAAACGATTGCCGGCTATTCCAGCACCATGGCAGTAATTTTATTTCTGGGTGGCGTGCAATTACTTAGCCTGGGAATTATTGGTGAATATGTTGGGCGCATTTTTAAAGAAACCAAAGGCCGCCCGCTTTATTTAGTAGAGGAATACCACAATGGCTATCTTAAGCGGACAAAAGAGTAGATTTTTATTAGTTGGTATTCTAAATACCGTCGTTGATTTTGGTATTTTGTTTTTTTTGACATCGGTTGGCGTACCAAAAGAAATCGCTAATATCTTTTCAACTACTGCCGCTTTTATAACCAGCTACACCTTTAACAAATCGTTCACTTTTAAAGCCGGCCGAGCACCAGTAAAGCGAGAATTGGCCATGTTTATAGTTGTGACACTTATGGGTATTTGGGTAGTGCAGACCAGTATTATGGCCATCACCTACCCAATTGTCCACCCGCTGATTGATAACGAAAATCTTTCCCTGCTGGCGGCAAAAATATGTGCGATTGGCGCTGGCATGGTATGGAACTACCTGCTTTATTCACGCTTAGTATTTAAACAAAAGTAAAGGCAATTATGGCGCATATTGTTTTAGATGTACGAATTTTAGAAACCAGCACCGGGCGCTACATGCAGCGGCTTATAGAACATATTAATGACCGTTACAGTAATGATGGCCACCACTATACCGCAGTTATGCCTACACAGTATGTTACTAAATGGCAGGAGCGACTCCCAAATATTAAAGTGGCTGGCAGTGACGCCAAATGGTACACTTTTGCCGAACAAATTGGTTTTTACTTCTTTTTAAAATCCCTTAGGCCAGATTTAGTGCACTTTACCATGCCTCAACAACCGTTACTCTGGAACGGCCCATCTATTACTACCGTGCACGACATGACTCTGATTCGCTTTGAAAACATTGATTCCAGCGACAACCCTTTTATATATAAGTTTAAAAAAGCCGTGTTTAACAGCCTGATGCGTGTAGTTATGTATCGCGGTAAGGCAATTATCACGCCCACCAACTTTGTGCGCGAAGATTTAGGCCGTGTATATGGTAATAAGTACCTTCCTAAAATCCAGGTTACCTATGAAGCTGGTGAAATCCCCGACCAAGCGCCCGAACCGCTAAGCGACTTTTTAGGTAAAGATTACATTTGCACAGTAGGGAATATGTTCCCGTATAAAAACGTTGAGCGCGTTATACTTGCCTTTGAACAAGTAGTTAAGCAATCCCCCAATCTTCACCTACTATGTGCCGGCAAAAAAGATGATTTCGCATTGCAGCTTGAAAAAATGGTCACCGAACACAATATACCTAATGTACACTTTTTAGGCTTTATTAGCGATGGCCAAAAGCGCTGGATGCTTGAAAATGCCAGGGCCTACGTGACCGCTTCGCTGTCGGAAGGCTTTTGCATTCCGGTACTCGAAGCAATGTACGCTGGCTGCCCAGTGATATCCAGCAACGCCAGTTGCCTGCCCGAAACCGGTGGCGACGCCGCCCTATATTTTGACCCACATTCCACCGAAGAACTAACCGAGCGAATCAATACATTACTGAATAATGAGCCGCTTCGCCAATCCTACATTCAAAAAGGCCTCCAGCGCGTTAATGACTTTAGCTGGGAAAAAATGGTCGACGAAACCCACGCAATTTATCAGCGAGTCTTAAACGGCTAAAGCCTCATTTCCTTAAAGGCTTTGTTAACCAAGTCCAGCATGGTTTGATAGGTTGCAGCGTCACTGCCGCGTTCGTTGGTGTAAAGATAAATCACGTTATCTACTACCTCAATATTCACCTCAAACGGCAGGGCCTCTAGTTGTTCCATATAGGTTGGATTTAACAGTTCAAAGCTAGTGGCTTGTTCGGGTGCACTTGCAAACACTTCATATTTTTTATTAAACTGCGTCCATTCAGTTTCGACTTTTTTCAGCCCAAAAATCGGCGCCTGGATTAACTTGTTGCGCCGCACAATAATATTACCGTATTGCTTAGGCACATTCACCTGTGCAATCACAAACGGCTTGGTGCCGTTTTTAGGATCCTTAATATAGCTATACAATTGCACTAGCAATTGGTTATTATATAGCCCCACTACATGGTTATTGATATCCGCCGTGCCAAACTTGGCACCGCCAAACAGCTGCCCGCGCTTGGGGATAAACAGCCACCCCATGTCTTGGCTGTAATAGTAGCCGTTTTGGGTAGCAAGCGCGGCAAGCTGAGCATTATTAGTAACATTATTAGCAGTTGCCTGTGTGATACCATCCAGCAACCACGTGTCGCCGCTGCGTACAAAACGCCAGTATTCCGTAAAGCTATTACCCCCAGTAAACAAGTTTTCACCTGTTTGAGTGTCTATTAATTGATCGCGTGCGGAAGCGGTAATACCAACCGTAAAGGCGTCTTGGTTATTCTGTTCAGAATCATGTGCGTCTGTAATCATAATCTCCGCCACCTGCACATTGTCCATCATATTTTTGCGTCCCATTTGTTGTAATATATATAACAACAATGATGCGTGATGATGATAATTAGGCGTGGTATAGGTTTGAATAGAGGCGGTATTAAAGTTTGACCAATCTTGCTGGTAGCGCAAAAACACTGACTTTGCGTAATCGGTCAATTTTTGCTCATCCCAGGCCGAGTCATTACTGGCGGCAGCTTGCAATTTACCCTTAACAAACTTGCTTTGCTTGATTTTACCAAACCAACCATACAAACCTGCCGGCATACCAACAAGCGCACCCAATGCTATCCAAAAGCCCAACCCCTGCAGCACAGCCACCAGCAGTACACTATACACAGCTGCTACAAGCCACCCCACAACGTTCAGTGGTGCTACCAAACTTTCGTTTTTAGTAAACCGCTTGCGGAATTTGGCGCCAATAAAATGCATTGGCAGGTACCCAACCAAAACAATAATACCATCACCGCCACCGCCGTCGCCACCGCCCGACCCACCGCCACCGCTGCGAGCAAACCACTCGAGCGGCGACAGCAAGCTATGTAGTAATAAATCCATTTACCACAAGCCTTGGTTAATTAAAATTTTACTTCTACTGGCTTTTCAATAGCAGCTTGTTCAGCTTCGCTGACTTCAAAAAATTCTTTGTCGGCATTAAAACCAAGCATGCCGGCTACTAAGTTAGTAGGGAACACCTTACGCTTAGCGTTAAAATCGTTCACAGCGCTGTTGTAAAAGCGGCGACTAGCACTAATTTTATCTTCAGTGTCGGTAACCTGGGCCTGTAGCTCCATAAAATTTTGGTTAGCTTTTAGATCAGGATAGTTTTCGGCAACGGCAAATAAGCTTTTCAGCGCACCCGCCAGCTCACCATCGGCTTTAGCGGCGGCAGCCGGATTGGCATCAGCGGCATTCATGATAGCCGAGCGGGCTTCAGTTACTTTTTC
>CALEKV010000022.1 GCA_937902525.1 uncultured Candidatus Saccharibacteria bacterium
AAAAATTCCAATTTTTTTAGATCACTCAATTCTTCCGGAATTTGTTTAATCTGATTATACCCCAGATTAAGTTTTTTGAGTTTTTTCAGTCCTTTTATTTCTTCAGGGAGACATTCAATTTTATTATGCGAAAGGTTAAGGGTCTCAAGATTTTCTAAATGGAGAATTTTCTCAGGAAATTCTTCCCATCCTTGAGAACTGATATCCAGAGCAAAAACGTGCTCAGAATTTTGTAAGGCAATATCTATAGAGTCATAATGACCGTTTAGCATAGAATCCTCAACTCTTTCATGCGAATACTAAAAGATAAAAGGGATTTTATTTCTTGTAAAGGAAATATATAAATTTTTACTTTTCATAATCCCTGATTATGATATTCCGAAAGTGTAATATCCGTTACTCAGTCAGGAATGTAAATATTTTTTAAAATTTTTGTATATTAATGTGGCATCGGGATGGAGTGGTGCTAATGCTTCACTGGCCTTGCGGCGCAGGTCGGCGCTGGTGACTTCGGGGCGGTCTTGTAACCATTGTTCAACTGTGTTGCGGACGGCATGGGCTGTGTCTTTGGCTTGGCCTTCAGGTACTCTGACGCTTGTGAGTGCGGCGTACACGCCGTGCTCTAACTTAACAGGACTAAATGGTTCGGTTTGACGTTTGCCACCCCGCTTTAATATATCGGTCATCTTAACGTTTCCTTTAGCCATATGGGTGCTAAAACGGCGTTTACGTAAATAAAGAATCCAAGCACAAATAAAGCAGTGCCGGCTGCAGCTTGCAAAAAACGCTTGTTTTGTTCGCGCCATTTTTGGATGCGGCTAATACGGTGGCCACCGCCAACCAGGGTTATTATTATGAGTAGCGGCGCGTTGGCGATCAGTATATACATAATAAGAGCGGCAAGTTGTAAGTATTGCGGCAATTGCACAAGTGAATAGCCGGCCGCCAGCAATGGGGCAATCGTAAACGCGACTTCTACCAGAACACCGGTTAGTCCTAAACTGAACGCTTCGGCGGCGTACTCTGTCTGTTTAACCCTGTTGTATAGCGCGTTTGCCAACGGGCGCGGAACCCATGTGGCCGTACCAGGCCCTTTGCGGTAATAAAAAACCCATACGGCCACGCCAACTCCGGTCATAATGCCACAGGCCACCGACCATGCAATTGGCGGCGCAAATGTGCCGTATGTCATAAGTGCAAGGTAGGCGATGGTACTCAGTAGTAGGGCGGTCATCACCATGGCGCCTATAGTAAAGCTGCTCATAAGGTTTAAAACTTTGCGGTGGCGCGCTTTTGACCCAAGGGCGTGCCCGCTCAAAAGTGTTAACATGCTAACGCCAAGCTGAAAACTGGCGTGAATCAACGCGGCGAACGCGATAATAGCAATAAGAGTAGGAGTGTTCATGTTTGTGTGGGCGCCTTTATGGTTTAGTTATACCATAAGCGCCATAGGCGTGTAAAGAATAATTGTTTTTATACAAAACTATTGACAAAAAATAAAGCTTATGCTAATATAAAGCTATCAACAAACTAAAACATAAAAAGGTTAACAAAATGGAGTACATAAAAAAAGATTACGACCCAGAGCAGGCATTATTAGATAGGCAAAAGACAAATGCACAACGCTTGGGAGCATTGGCTTCCGTTGATCTTGGCCTCTTGTAATATGTGAAATATTTCCTATATACCCCTGTTACCTTACGGTAAACTTGGGGGTATAACTATGCAAGGAGATTTCATGGACGAAGACACGGAGCAAGCAACAGAGTTACGTGAGCGCGATGCAGTGACCGACAGCAGTGGTATGGTAAGTGGGCGGACGGTCACAGATGGTGCAGCTGTTGCTGACGGACGCGTTGTTATGAGCCGTATTTTATGGTACTTGGCGGGGTTTATTATTGCTTTGTTGGCAATACGGGTAATTTTGCTAATGTTGGGCGCAAACCGCGATAATAGTTTTGTGGACTTTATATATGGGCTTTCGGGTGTGTTTGCCTCACCGTTTGCAAGCATCTTTCCAGCACCTACATATGGCCAGTCCTTTTTTGACACGGCAAGCGTAGTTGCGATTGTAGTGTACACGCTACTTGCGTGGGGTGTCGGCAAGCTATTCACCATAAGCCGCCCCACTGGTGGTGCCGAAGCTTAATAGCAATATCACTGGGCCGGAGGGATATGATTACCAAAGTAAAAAGGCTACGCAACTAAGTGGCCTTTTTACTTTGGCAGCACTCGATAGGGCAGCTTGGAACTTTATCAATTCAGAGCTGCTTAGCTTTGTAGATGAGCTTCAGGAAAAATGTTTTTCAATACGCGGTTTGTACAGAGGAAATAAATGTTTACCCTATTGGCGATTAAAGTGACTTTATTAGAGCCATAGTGACGAATTTACGCTGTTGCTTTTTTAGTGCTGCACATGAATTAACGTGCAGGACTAATTGTTTTTAGCATCTCAACTAAAGAATCTCGGTCTGCTATTTGTATATCTGTGCCGTTATCTGAGCATATAGAGTGGGCACCATCGTAGTAATAATAATAACCGTTCAAAGGTCTATCGAGTAATGGTTTTGATATTGCTGATTTTGATGCTTCAATACTACGTGACAAAACTGCTAGTCTCTGTGCTTTCCGATTACTATCGTTAGACTCAACACAGAAATCACTGTCTTTACCACCTATATCCTCAACTCTCTGGGTTGTGAACTCATATCCCCAATCTGCGGTCTTATAATATCTCACCTCTCCCAATCCATCAGGCACCTCAAACTTCACGCCCCAGTCCTCTAATGTGAGGTAACGCGTATCCGAGACTTCTTCGGCTGGCTCTTTAGTGACTGATATTTCAGGATTTGTTGATTGCGGTGCTGTTTCAGACCGTTGGGTTCGCATATTGAAGATGCCGCCTGAACGAAACAAGGCAAATGTCGCTACAGATGCAATGAATATGACTGCTATTACAGCTGGGATGAGTAGCTTTCGATGACTGGTACTTTTGCTATTGTGTTTAGGCATAAGGTTAATATAACATGCCGTATATATGCTTAAGAGCTTGCTAATGTCGCTGATAGTCGCTATCGCGTGTGTCGTACTGATAGCACCCAATGTTACTGCAGATTCAACCTTATGCACTGGTTATTCTTTTTCAACCTGTATAAACGCCGGATACATTGCTCATGGGTTTGAAAATCATTACACAAATAGCTACTGGAAAGCATATGGTGGCCATAACTGCACTAATTATGTGGGCTACATGTTAGCTCAAAACGGCGATATTGGCCCTGGAGCTGCTATAGGTGTTGCCGGGCAATGGGACGATATGATCGCAGCTAATCCTCAATGGGGATACACAGCTAACACTACACCCGCTAGAGGATCGATTGCTCTATGGGGTGGCAATCCAGGTCACGTAGCTTACGTTGAAGAAGTAACTAATGCAACAACTATCAAAATTTCGGAAGACAACTATTCGGCCGGGCCATTCAGCTGGCGGATTATTAATACAAGTGGTGACTGGCCGGATGAGTTTTTGCATATTAGAGATGTTGCTGATGTGAGTCATCGACCTTTTGCGGTAGCAAAGTCTGATGGTAGCTTCAATATCCTTGGTATAACTGCTGACGGTCATTTCCAGCAGCAAGTTTGGAGTCCCTCTGGAGGCTGGACTGGCTGGATAGACAAAGGTACGACGGGCGGAGGTTTCTAAAAAGACAGAGGACAAAAGAGTGAATCTTCCAAACGTGTAGTTTATAAAATTGCATACAAAATTTTAATCTAGCGACTGGGCTTGTATAGCCTATCCATAGAATCACGCAGGTACTTAGCCAAGTAAAAACGGCCACATATTTTGTGACCGTCTTTACTTGGTAGCACCAGGTGGGCTCGAACCACCGACCTCAGGCTTATGAGTCCTGCGCTCTAACCAGCTGAGCTATGGTGCCGTGATAAAAGTAATTGTAACAGATGACAGGCGAATATTCCATAACTTAAGAGTTGATCGATAGGCGATGTTTGATGGATATAAATAGACGACATTGTAAGGTTTGTCATTTAACAGACCGGCAGGTACTATATACACATGGAGTTGCCTGTACTAAAAAGTCAACAAGAAAAAGATAGTAAACCGGTCACGGCGAGAAAAATTGTTTGGTTTTTAGTAAGTTGGACAACTACATTTTTGTTGGGGGCGGCCTTATGCTTGATGTTGATGTGGTTTACTGGTTATTTATTGTTTGACGCGAACCAGCAAGATCTAAGAAGCGCAGTGCGGCTAGTGCTATTTTATGGCATATTGGCGGTAATTATAGTGGCTTTATGGCGGCGTTACGCAATCAAAAAACAGGCGAAACTATTTTATAGGTATTCTGTTCTTGCCTTGACAATCGGGCTGTCGATTAACGTTCTAATTTTAGTTGGCGCAGTGTTTGGCGCGATGTTTGATAGTCTTCAGCAAACAACCAATGTTCCGGTAGCGTGCTCCACCGTACAACAACAGCGATATCGTCTAGTTTCTGCCACTATTCCTATAGGCACAAATTTAGCCACGGGCACGGCTTTCGCGATTGATAATAAGGGACATTATCTGACCGCTCAGCACGTTATAGAAGGCGCAACGGAGGTTTATATCAATACTGTAAGCGAAAAGACACCCCTCGCAGTGGTCGACCAGGATTCCGCCTATGACGTCGCCCTTTTGCTTGGTCCGGTAACAGAAAACTTTATACCACTCACCGGCACCTACGAGCAAGGCGATGAAGTGTATGCGCTGGGGTATCCTGGCAATGCATTTACCGCCGGCCAGGCCAGCTTATCGTCAGGGGTGATTGCCCGTATCCTGACAAACAGTGACTTAAAGCTAAGCTATGAAGAAACTCCTACGGGGCTAGAGATGATTCAGACAGACGCGGCGATTAACCCGGGTAACTCAGGCGGCCCATTGGCTAATCGTTGTGGAGTGGTAGGAATTGTAAGCAGTATCTCAGACCTGAGCGAGCTAGGCGAGTATGGGCTTGAAAGTGAACAAGGTATCAGCTTTGCTGTAAGCTCAAAAACAGCGGCCGGTCGGTTTAGTCTGTCGCTTACACAGTAAAGACATAACTACAGGCGTATCCATTGAACGCACCTGTGCGCTATAATAGGATGACTTCCAGGGGGATACCACCCTATTTAGGCAATGTGCAGACCTGGCGGCCAGCTGTACAAGTTGCTCATGCTATTTTAGTTGGTGTTGAATTACGGTATAATTAAAGGATAAGGTGATGGATGTAGGGCGTAAATCTACGCATAATATTAATCTATAAGTTATAAGTAATGAAGGTTCGTAATAATACTGCATTTTAGTCGATTGTATCGCACGGCTTAGCTGTGTACGTTAGTTTGTGGGTTGTACAAGGCGATACTACACATGCTGAAATCGCCGTTCGTGGAGCTTCTGTAACGGCACAAAACACTACTGCTAAATCTGCCCTTGCTTTTAGCGCATTGCCTACGTCCTAGGGTTATAATCGGGGTATGGAAGCACTCACTAATAAATTATTTCAAAAGAATAGCGAGCTATATAATCAGGCCGTTAACCCATTACGTAGCCACGGCCCTGACCACCACAAGCGAGTTTACGGATATGCAGTCCATCTTGCTAGCGTACTAGGCGTGGCATATGATAGTGAGATTTTAGCAGGCGCCGCTTTGCTTCACGACCTCGCGGCATATTACCCAGAAAAAATAGGTGACGATTATCACGAATATGATCATGTCATCGCCGAAGAAGCCCTACGCGATATTGGTTTTCCTGAAGAAAAAATTGCAGCAGTTTGTGAGGCTATTGCCAATCACGGCTCGGATAAAAAATACCAAACAGGCGACGAGGGAATCGAGACTAAGTTGTTGCGTGATGCTGACAAGCTTGACGCGTTCGGGCCCCTTGGAACGGCACGCATCATAATGGTACGTACCCTAAAAGGCGATACATTGGAACAGATTGTTGATGATTTTTGGTCGCGTGGCCATCTAAAGCGCAAATGGGACTCGATCAGTTTTGGGGAGGCGCGCAATATGGCCGCGGAAGATTACGAATATTCTAAAGACTTCTTTGAGAGACTGGCCGCTGATTTGGGTGTATAATAAAACTACTTCCAGGTGATACTCACTGCCATACGGTAAGCGTCCCTCGCCAATGGATTTATCAGTTGTCTGCGGACGAATCGCTAAAGAACGGGCGAGGGGACGGACAACAAATTTTAGGCTTTACGTTCTCTAATATTTTATTGGAGATTACTTGAAATGAATGATGAATCCAAGCCGTATATTGCCACCCCACGCACAACCCATAGCCCCGAGCGGATTGGCAGTATCCTTGAAAAACGTATGAAGGAATTGCTACTGAGGCGCCGGCAAATGATGTGGCATAAAGGTGGAGGGAAATGAACGACGAACTTTTTTTGAACGAGCGGATAGAAGTAATCGCCGTGTTTGGCGAGGGCTTGAATCCATGCCGGCCAGTGCGTTTTAGGCGGCAAAGTGGTAGGGAAGTGGAAATAACAGAAATTGGACTACGCCACCCCACCCACCCCGGCCGGCGTACGGTGCATGTATTTGATGTAACTGATGGCCAAGCGGACTATCGGTTGGAACTTGATAGCGAGCGCCTGACATGGCGCCTGACGCGTGAAGGGGATAGGGGATGAAAGGCGATTACTCCCCTGCCCGCCCGATGGTTATGTATATCGACCTGAACAGCTGCTTTGCTACTGTGGAACAACAAGCTAGGCCGCGGCTGCGTGGTCGGCCAATTGCAATTACAAACCGGCGCACCGAACATACTGCCGTGGTCACGGCTAGCTATGAAGCCAAGGCCATGGGCGTTAGGGCTGGCATGCGACTTAATGATGCAAAAAAGCTGTGCCCAGAAATCATTTGTATTGAAAGCGACCCACCCAAATATCATTACGTGTACCGAAAGCTCATGGCAATTATGGCGGATTACAGCCCAAGCTTCATCATGAAAAGCATTGACGAAGGCGTGATTGATTTTAATCAGACCAGCGCCGCTATACGGGCGCGCGGCATGGAAGATATCGGCCGTGAAATCAAGCAGCGCCTAAAAAATGAGGTGGGGTGTGTCATGCGATGCAACGTGGGCATAGGCCCTAACCGGTTTTTGGCCAAAATGGCCGCTGGGTTGCATAAGCCGGACGGCATGGATGCCTTAACGTCGCAAAATATTAGGCAAGTTTTTAGCGACTTGGAACTGACCAATTTAACAGGCATTGCGCAACGTAATGAGCGGCGCTTGAATGCGGTAGGCATCTATACCCCGCTGCAGTTTTTGGATGCTAGTGCCGAGTTTTTAGCTAAAGTGGTGTTTAAGAGCGTGCGCGGTTATGAGTGGTATCAGCGCTTAAGGGGTTGGGAGGTGGATGATGTTAGTTACGACTTAAAAACATGCGGACGGCAGTATGTATTGGAGCGGCGGGACTTGTCGCGGGCGGAGGTTTTGGCGCGGCTGCATGCGCTAGCTGAAGCCACGGGTGCTAAAATGCGCAGCCAGGGTAAGTGTGCGCGTGGTGTAGGTGTGTATGCTAGGTTGCAGAGTGTGGCGGAAGGGCTAGGGGAAAGCAATGGGCGGTGGGGACACAAGGGGAACTACTGGCGCCAAAAATACCTTGCTCCCCTGCCCTTTTTTAGTGATGCCGCAGTTTGGGCAATCGCAAGCCGTTTATTTGTTGGCGTACCAGATAGCAATGTGCGGGAAATCGGTTTGCATGTCTACCACCTGTCTGACGGCCTTGGCGACCAGTTGAGTCTATTTGGTGATGAGTTGGCACGTGAGCAGCAAATTACGCAGGCGATTGACGATATTAATAATCGTTATGGCGAGCGGACGATTTATGCTGCTGATACCCTACAAAGCGGCCGTATAGTTAAGACTAAAATCCCGTTTGGCAGCACGCGGTATTTATAAAAAAATTAAGGACGCACAGTATAATGATTGTATGAGCATGAAAACATGGGTAATGATTGGAATGGGTGTTGGTACTGCGCTCGGCAGCGTATTGCCATTCATGTTGCCAATAGACCAAGACGCCAGGAGCGCGTGGTCGATACTGGGTGGGTTGATTGGTGGTTTTTTAGGGATTTGGTTGGGTTATAAGGCAGGCAGGGCAATGAGCTAGGATGGCCGGGTACATTGCGGCCGTTAGTGGCGGTGTGGATAGTGTAGTGTTGTTAGACATGCTTGTACGTGCGAACCATGAGGTGGTTGTGGCGCACGTGGAGCATGGTATGCGTGATGATAGCCTGGACGATGCTCGGTTTGTGCGTGCGCTAGCTGAGGGATATGGCTGCATATACGAGGAAAAGTCACTTAATTTAGGTGCAGGGGCGAGCGAACAAAAAGCCAGGGAAGCACGCTACAAGTTCTTATTTGATTTGGCAAAGAAACATCAGGCTGTTATTGTTACCGCTCACCATGGGGATGATTTAGCGGAAACTGTCGCCATTAATTTGACGCGTGGCACTGGTTGGCGTGGGCTTGCAGTGCTAAACCGGCAAGGGATTTATCGTCCCCTGCTCTCTTATTCAAAAAATGATTTGTATGAATACGCAATAAAAAACCACCTGGAATGGGTAGAAGATAAAACTAATAGCGACCATCGTTATTTACGTAACCGTATACGCTCGCGGTTGCGCCCACGGTTAACATGGCACAATCGTCAAGCGCTAGCCAATTTGAGAGATCGCCAGGTTGCACTTAATAAAGAAATTATGATGGAATCAAAAGCGCTTTTGAGTCAAAATAATAATTTACGCTACCTTATAACTAATGTGGACATGGCGCTTGGAGTTGAGCTGTTGGGAGAAGTTATTGTTAGTGCTACGGGCGTGAAGCCGCAGCGCCCACAGTTGGAGCGCGCGCTGATTGCTGTCAAAACCGCTAAGACTGGTGCCGCTCACCATGTTGGCGATAAAATAATGCTCCGTTTTACTATTCGTGATTTCTCTGTTGAAGTGCTACAATAATACAAGATTTATGGCCGTTATTTAGGTAACTTAGCAGCGAGGATATTTCACTTATGGCAAAACAACAACCACCAAAGAAAAAACTAGGCAACTCTATCCGCTTTACTTTGTTTTGGGTGATCATTGTTTTTATCGGTCTGGGGGTCTGGGCGGCAGTGAGCCCGCAATCTAGATTGGAAGAAAAATCTATCACAGAGGTGATTAATATGGCAAATGCAGGCGATGTCGCCAGGCTGATCGTGCAAGGTAATGACGTGACAGTTGTCAAGAAGGGACAGGATAAGCCTTCGATTCGTGCTATTAAACAGGATGGTTTATTGGAAGAACAAGGACTCGAAAAGGGTAAAACAGAAATTACCGTGCAGTCACCGTCGGAGACTAGTGCAATGGTCTGGGGTATTTTGGGCACGGTTATTTTACCAGTATTACTAATTGGTGGATTGTTTTTGTTCATGATGCGCCAGGCGCAGGGGCAAAACAATCAGGCGATGGGTTTTGGAAAAAGTAAAGCCAAGCTGTACGGGTTAGATAAAGAGCGCGTGACCTTTACTGATATTGCAGGCAATGAAAACTCCAAACAGGATCTAGAAGAGGTTGTCGACTTTTTGAAACATCCAAAAAAATATGAAAGCTTGGGTGCAAAAATCCCCAAGGGTATCTTACTGGTGGGTCCTCCGGGTACTGGTAAAACCATGCTGGCTCGCGCCGTGGCTGGCGAAGCCAATGTGCCTTTTTTTAGCATCAGCGGTAGTGAGTTCGTGGAAATGTTTGTGGGAGTGGGCGCAAGTCGAGTGCGCGACCTGTTCCAAAAAGCCAAAAAGAATGCTCCGGGTATCATTTTTATCGATGAGATTGATGCCGTTGGGCGTAAGCGTGGTAGCGGCATGGGCGGCGGGCACGATGAGCGCGAACAAACCTTGAATCAGATATTAGTGGAGATGGACGGGTTTGAAACTGGTACTAATGTGATTGTTATCGCGGCCACTAACCGCGCTGATGTGTTGGATCCTGCTTTGCTTAGGCCCGGGCGCTTTGATCGCCATACAACTATCACGTTGCCAGAACGTAAAGACCGTGAAGAGATTTTGAAAGTGCATTTCAAAAACAAGCCGACCGATAATTCAGTCGACCTGGATAAGCTGGCCGCTAAAACAGCCGGCAGCAGTGGTGCGGATTTGGCAAATATTGCTAATGAGTCAGCTATTATTGCAGCACGCCGAAACTCAAAGACTATTTCCAACAAAGACGTCACCGAAGCTTTTGAAAAGGTTGCAATTGGCCCAGAACGCAAGGCCAAAGTTATGAACGAGCAAGAAAAGGCCCTGACTGCCTATCATGAAGCCGGACACGCGATTGTTGGGCATGTTTTACCTGATAGTGACCCAGTTCATAAAATCACCATCATCCCCCGTGGCGGCACGGGTGGCGTGACGTGGTTTTTGCCGCCAGAAGACCGCAATTACACCAGCGTTTACCAGTTTAAAGATATATTGGGGCGTGCTATGGGTGGTCGTGTGGCAGAACGCATTGTATACGGCAAGGATGGCATTACCACAGGTGCGGGTAGCGACTTACGTAACGCCACCGATATCGCTAGGGATATGGTAATAGAGCAAGGCATGGGCAGCAAGTTGCGTGACCAAGTCTTCCACGCCGAGAGTGCGACTAATGTATTTGATAAAATTACGCACGATCGCCCATATAGCGATGCAACTGCCAAAGAGATTGACCAAGAAGTGGCTGAATTGATTAAAGAGGCTGACACTAGGGCTGAGATTGTCCTAACGGCCAATCGTGAGATTTTGGAAAAACTAAAAGATGAGCTTTTGAAGAACGAAACAATCGAAGAAGAAGGTGCGGCCACTTTGATGAAAAATGCAATCTTACCTAATGAGGCCAAGCTGTATTAGCGCGGCATAATAATGGCAGGCGGGGCAAATAAAGTCAAACGAGCGGTTGCTATTGTAAATAGCAAGATTTCGGTTAAGTGGGCGGCGGTTTTGTTGTCTAGCTCGACGCTATTGTCCAGCCTATTGGGATTTTACCGGTTTCGCCTGCTAAATCGTTTGTACTGGGGTAATTATCAAATCGGCCTAGATGCTTACACGACTGCGTTTTTAATACCCGACTTTATGTACTTCTTGTTGGTAAGCGGTGCTTTAAGCGTGTCGTTTATACCAGTACTGAATGAAAAATTAGCTAAGGGCGATAAAAAATCTGCTTGGCAGCTTAGTTCTAGCATGATTAACTTAATGGCTCTTATCACGCTGATAGCGAGTGTGCTGATTATGATATTTGCCGCGCAACTCATTAACATCATCGTCCCCGATATGAGCGAGGACGGGCGGGCGCTGGCTACTAGTATGATGCGTGTGATTGCCATCAACCCGTTTTTGTTTGCGATTGCTACGGTTATTGCTAGTATGCAGCAAGCGGTGGGGCGGTTTACATTTTATGCCATGGCACCAGCTATTTATAACATCGGTATCATTATCGGCGCACTATTCTTTACGGATGGGATAAACCTGTTTGGATGGCAAATATTTGATGGTGGCATAATGGGCGTAGCCCTCGGCGTGGTGCTTGGGTCTGTGCTGCAATTGTTAGTGAGCGCCATTGGGCTAATTGGGCTTGGCTTTGATTATGAATTCAAAATTTACTGGAAAAATCGTGGCTTTAGGAAGGTACTTGGGTTATTGCCCGCTCGGTCACTTGATCAAGGCTTAGATTACGTCAATGGCCTAGTTGAAACTAATCTTGCTTCGGGGATGTCTTCCGGCACTATTGCGGCTTTTCAACAGGCTTCCACATTAGCACTCTTTCCGGTAAATTTGATTGGCGTAAGTGTTAGCAATGCGTTCTTTCCAAGTATGTCCGAGGTTGTGGCAAACAAAGATACCCAGCGTTTAAAGATTGAACTAAGGCGGGTTATGCGCATGATTGTATGGATAATCTTGCCGGTATCAGTCGTGATGTTTTTCGGGCGCGGATATTTGTCACGTTTTTTGGTAGAAGACGGCGCCCCGCTGATAGCTGATATCTTGGGCGCTCTCATTATTGCGCTTATCTTTAGGACTGTATATCACATTGGTGCGCGCACGTTTTACGCGCACCAAGATACTAGAACGCCACTATATATATCTTGTTTTTCTATCTTATTTAATATTGCCCTTGCCATTATATTCACTAAGGTGTTTCGGTTTGGCGTGCTTGGTTTGGCCTGGGCGCAGTCAATCATGGCGGCTGCCGAGGTGGTAATTTTATACTTCATACTGTCGTTCAAAATTAAAGACTTGTTTGATTTTAGTTTCATACACGCCGTGGTGCGCATGGTTGGTGCGGCCGGTCTTACGGCGATTGTTTCTTACGCTATGGTGCGCATCTTCCAGCTACAAAGCGATGATTTTGGTTTTTGGTCGATTTTTCCAAAGTTCATGGTAATTTCAATAGTAAGTTTTGTATTTTATGTTTGGGTTAGTCATCGATTTCGGCTGGCCGAGGCTACTCCCGTAGTTGAACGAGTGCGAAAGATTTTGTTTGGTCGGGTAGGGGCGGGCGGCCGTTAAATGGAACAGAGTAATATTCGTAATTTTTGCATTATCGCCCATATCGACCATGGCAAAAGCACGTTGGCCGACCGCATGATGGAACTGACGGCTACAGTTAACAAGCGCGATATGAAGAGTCAATTGCTTGATAGTATGGAACTGGAGCGCGAAAAGGGAATCACCATTAAGTTGGCACCAGTGCGTATGCAGTGGAACGGCTATGATTTGAACCTGATTGATACGCCGGGGCATGTGGATTTTAGTTACGAAGTTAGTCGCAGCTTGCAGGCTTGCGAAGGCGCGGTATTGGTTGTTGATGCAAGCCAGGGCATTCAGGCGCAAACGCTGGCTAATGTATATTTGGCGCTTGAACAAGATTTAACAATCATTCCCGTGCTGAACAAAGTTGATTTGCCTGCCGCCGACGTACCGCGGGTCAGTAAAGAAGTGATAAACCTGCTTGGTTGCGACGAATCTGACATTATTAAGATTAGCGCGAAAACCGGCGAAAACGTGGGACAGGTCTTGCAGGCGGTCATTGAGCGTATTGCGCCGCCTGCCGGCAAAGCTGAACACCCAACCCGCGCGTTGATTTTTGACAGTTACTACGATGATTACCGCGGTGTGATTTTGTACGTACGCGTGGTTGACGGCCAGATCGGCAAGAACGATCCTATTGCGATGCTTGCTACCGGTGCGCAGGGCCTGGCGCTCGAGGTTGGCCATCTATCGCCCAGCATGACGCCCGACCTGACGCTTGCGACCGGCCAGATCGGCTACATCGTTACCAACCTCAAAACCACCCGCGACGCCCGGGTAGGGGATACGGTGACGTTGAAAAAGTATTTTCAGAAGGAGCAGCAATGAAAGTGATGTTGATTGGTAGCGTGGCGTTTGAATCGAAAGAAGAAGAGGTTGTATCTGTATTGAGAAAATGTGGTCACGACGTTCTGTATACCGCAGGTTATGGCGAACCGAAATCTGATACCGAAGACGTATTGGCATACGGTGCAAGAATGATGAGAAAAAGTATTGATACTATGCCAACAGTCGATGCCGTGTTGTGCCTCAACTATGACAAGGCTGGCAAACAGAATTATATCGGCGGCGCAACACTGTGTGAATTGGCATATGCATTTGAACATGGCAAGAAGATTTACATACTGAATGATATACCAGAGGACTCAACTTGTGGTCCTAAGATTCGTTTTGAAATTGAAATGTTTTCGCCGATTGTGCTGCATAGCAAATTGGAGGATGTGCGGCAATGACTGGTGTCCAGCCCCTCCCCGGCTACAAAGAAGTCAAGCCGTTTGTGTATGCTGGGTTTTTCCCGGTGAGTAATGAAGATTATAACGACTTAAAAGAGGCGATTGAAAAGCTGAGCCTTAGCGATAGCGCGCTCCAGTTCGAGCCGGAAAACTCGCTGGTGCTTGGCTATGGCATAAGGATAGGTTTTTTGGGCTTGTTGCACATGGATATCGTGCGCGAGCGGTTGGAGAGGGAGTATAACCTTGATTTAATCGTCACTAACCCGAGTACAGATTACCACGTAACGCTCACGGCGGGCGAAAAGCTGGATATTAAGTCGGCTAGCGAGCTGCCGGACCGCAGTAAGGTGATTGATATCGCTGAGCCGTGGATAAAAGGCGAAATCGTTGTGCCGCAAGAGTATATTGGAGCGGTAATTCAATTAATCGTCAGTAAGCGTGGCCGTCAAAAAAACTTAAGCTACATTGATGAGCGGGCACTGATCAGTTTTGAAGCACCGCTGGCTAATTTATTGACTGATTTTTACGACCAGCTAAAAAGCGTAACCAGCGGTTACGGCAGTTTTAATTACGAGCTTGATGGTTACCGCGTGGAGGATTTGGTACGGGTTGATTTTTATGTCGGTGGTGAAATGGTTGATGCTTTAAGTATTATGTGCCACCGCTCAGAATCGATGACGCTGGGGCGCGATATCACTAAAAGGCTCAAGGAGGTCGTGCCGCGCCAGAGTTTTGAAGTCAGTCTGCAAGCAGCAATAGGTGGCAAGTTTATTGCACGCGAAGATATCGGCGCGTACCGTAAGGATGTGACGGGCTACCTGTACGGTGGCGACGTCAGCCGCAAAAAAAAGTTGCTCGCAAAGCAGGCGAAGGGTAAAAAGCGCATGAAGCGCTTTGGTAAGGTGGATATACCTTCAGAAGCATTTACCGTGATGCTCAAACGAGACTAGTATATAATCTTGTTATGGAAGAATATAGTAAAAAACATATAATTACGGTTTCGGGCATGTTGGGTGCCGGTAAATCGACAACTGCCCGTAAAATTGCAGAAGAACTTGGATATATGCACTTTTCATCAGGCGATCTAATGCGAGCTATTGGTAAAGAGCACGGCATTAATGATATTAGAGAGGTTAATTTTAAAAATGAAAAAGATTCCAAGTTTGATTTCTTAGTTGACGAGCGTCTTAGGCAAATAGGTATCCATGAGGATTCTATAGTAATTGACTCTCGTATGGCATGGCACTGGATACCGGGTGCGTTTAAGGTTTTTTTGGATATCTCACTTGACGACGCTGTGCCGCGGATTCTGGCGGGCATTAGTGCAGAAAGGCGCGCCACCGAACATATTCCAGATGACCCATTAGAGTATAAGCGAATGCTCCAGCAGCGGATCGATAGCGAAAACTTACGCTACGATATGCTCTACGGAGTAAACCTGTATGACTTATCGCAATATGATTTCGTGCTTAACACAAAGGATAAGCCGTTTGATATGGTGGTATCTGAAGTTATCTCCGCATATAAAAAGCGGTCGTAAAGCTAGCACTCCAATTGCATGAGTGCTAAAATTACGCTATAATAGCGCCATGACATACAGGCAGCGCGCAATACTACATGCAATCGTTGAAGAATACGCCGAAATGGCAATTCCGGTTGGTAGCGTAACGCTTGCTAAGCTTTTTGGCGTTAGTAGCGCCACAATCCGTAGCGAAATGGCTAAGCTGGAGGAGCTTGGTTACATTGAAAGCCCGCACACGAGTGCCGGCAGGATACCTACAGACAGGGGTTACCGTGCTTACGTGAACGCGTTGACAGAATCAGGCGAGTCGCAGCCCAGGCAACTAGCTGAGCGCACTATGTACGCGCTAGATGCCCGCATTAACACCCATGTTGATGCCGCCGACAGAGCTATCAAGAGTGCCGTGGACAGCCTGGTGGAGCTTACCGGCAACTTGGGCCTAGCAACGATTGGTGACCAGTTGTATATGAACGGGATTGGTAACTTGTTTAGCCAGCCGGAATACATTAGCGGTCGGCACGTGCAAGCCGTCGCGCAATTGCTCGATAATATCGAGCCATGGCTGCGAGAGGTCGCACCAAACAAGCCCCTTAATGTGTTTATTGGCAGCGAAAACTCAATTGGAAAAAGTAGTGGGGCAACACTTATAATTAGCAAGTTTAGGTCGCCATACAGTGATAATAGTTATATAGGTGTGCTTGGCCCGACCCGCCAGGATTACGCTCGCGTCATGCAGTTGGTGCGTCATGCCGGCACCATACTTGAAGAGGTGTTGTAGGTGGGTGTCATTAGTCAAATCATTAACGGCATAGTGACTATTATCATGGCTATCGTTAACGGCATTGTGACGGTAATAATGGCCATAGTCAATGCCGTCGTTACCCTCATTAATAGTATTATTCATATATTTTAGGAGTTACCATGGCAGATCAAAAACCACACAAAAAACAATCAGACACTGCGCAGCTGATTATTGATCTCACGAACGATTTACAGCGTACGCGAGCGGACTTTGAAAATTACCGTAAGCGTATAGACGCTGAAAAAAAGGCAGCAAGCGAAGCGGGCGCAACAAAGACGGTGTTAAAGCTATTGCCGGTGATCGATACTATTGAGCGCGCTGTGCTGCATATCCCT
>CALEKV010000023.1 GCA_937902525.1 uncultured Candidatus Saccharibacteria bacterium
GCCGAAGCCCGCGAAGAAATTATGGTGTGGCTTGAGCAACAGGGTATGGGCCGTGCTAAAGTGACGTATAAAATGCGCGATTGGCTAATCAGTCGCCAGCGCTATTGGGGTGCGCCAATCCCGATTATCCACTGCCCGGATTGTGGTGCTGTGCCAGTACCAAAAGAAGACTTGCCGGTAGTGCTGCCTGACGTTGAAGATTTTGCACCACGCGGCGACGGTCAATCGGTACTTTCTGCGCAAGCTGATTGGGTTAATGTCACTTGCCCGAACTGTGGCAGTGACGCCAAGCGCGAAACCGACACCATGGATGGTTATGCCTGTAGCAGCTGGTATTTGCTCCGTTACGCAGACCCGCAAAACAACGAACAAGCGTGGGAACCGGCAAAGGCAAATTACTGGGCGCCACTGGATATGTATGTGGGCGGCGATCACGCCGTGGCACACTTGCTATACGTACGTTTTTGGACACATGTCTTTAAAGATATGGGCCTGGTTGATTTCAAGGAACCTGTCAATCAGTTAGTGTATCACGGGCTAATTCAGGCTGAAGATGGCCGTAAGATGAGCAAAAGCCTAGGCAATGTGGTTGACCCACTGGAAGTGATTGACCAAGGGTATGGCGCCGATGCTCTGCGTACTTTTGAACTATTTTTGGGGCCTATAAACGAAAACAGCGCCTGGAGCAGCCGTGGTATTGCCGGTGTGTACCGTTTTATTAATCGCGTGTGGACGTTGACTCAAGAATATAGTGAAAGTTCAAAAGTCGGAGAATTAGAAAGTTCGAAAGCGCGGTTATTGAATAACATAACTCACAGCACCATCAAAAAAGTGACAGAGGATATTTACCGATTGAGCTTTAATACGGCAATCGCTGCAATGATGGAAAGTACGAATGAGCTTTACAAGCTTAAAACAGACGGGTTTACTGTAGAATGGCAATTTACCATCGAAAGCTTAGTTAAATTGCTACAACCGTTTGCGCCGCACATGGCAGCTGAATTATGGGAGCAGCTTGGCCACGACGCGCAACTTGATTTCGAAGATTGGCCAGAGTGGGATGATGCTAAAATAGTATCTGACACTATGACGATTGTGGTGCAGGTGAATGGTAAGGTCCGTGCCAAGCTTGAATTGCCAACAACTATGGCAAAAGATGCAATCGAAGCGATGGCACTTGCGGACAATAACGTGGCGAAACACATTGGCGATAAAAAGCCATCCAAGGTGATTTACATCCCTGGCCGGTTGGTCAATGTAGTGCTATAATATATATTATAACATACCATAAGCGAACAGTCAATTATGTCTTGAAAAAACAAGAGGTAAGCAGTATAATGCTATACAAGCTTTATATAACCCGTAAAGGAGAACATTTCACATGGCACAGCCTAAAAAGCAAACCAGCCCACGCAAGACCGGCACACGCCGTAGTCACCTTAAGCTTGAGCTAGCTCGCAGGGTGAATGCAAAGTCACCTGTAAAAGTTAACACTACTAAAAACGAAACAGGTAAAAAGAAAGCAGCTTAACGCTAGCTTTTTTGTTGTTTAAACGTTTATTTAACAAAGGACCCTTAAGGAA
>CALEKV010000024.1 GCA_937902525.1 uncultured Candidatus Saccharibacteria bacterium
CCTGCCTGGCAATAACTTGCGCACCCCACTTGCTAACATTTCCTTCATATCCCCATTCTACTAAACTTGCTCCCCACCCCACCCTTCAGGGCCTGGCCCTGACATCTGATAGTTTTTACATATTTGTGATATTATATCTTTATGCCATCAAAAAACACCAAGAAGATTTACTGTTCCCCTGCATACTATCATGTTTACAACAGAGGTGCCAATAAGTCGCCTATCTTCATTGACGATCAGGACAGAATGAAATTTCTATCTCTCTTATCGCGTTATCTCGACCCGAATGACACGCAGAAACGCTCCGATGGCAAAGACTACGAGAAGTTTGACGTTGAGGTGATTGCTTATTGTCTTATGGACAACCATTTCCACCTGCTACTGTATCAGCCGGATATGATAGATGCCCTGCCTCATTTTATGCACGCCCTAACGACTGCTTATACTATGTATTTCAACCTAAAGTATAAGCACTCAGGCCACTTGTTTCAGAGCGTCTTTAAAGCTTCGCACATTCTCAGCGAGAACTATTTGCTCCATATAAGCCGCTATATCCATATGAATCCGCGCAGCTACATACGATACAGATGGTCCAGTATCCGAGCTTATTTTGGAGAGCCTGCCCCCGCCTGGCTGCACCCGGAGCGTATCAATGACATGACATCTGGGCAATACCGTGAGTTTTTGGAATCGTATGAGGGGCGCCAGGCCGAATTGGAACGACTAAAATCTGAACTTGCAAATAGATGATATGCTATCTGGAAAATTTATAACTTGCAATAATCATCAGATGTCAGGGCCAGGCCCTGAAATACCCTGAAATACCTGAAATACTGAAACTGTGGGCTCAGGCTCCTGAATATCTTTCTGGAAGGTAGGTGCGGTAAAATGCTTCTAAATCGCACGAAACCTGTGCGGGCGATTTACTTTCACTGCTAAGTACCAGCTGGACGGCACTTAACCCCAGTTTTATCACTTCCTCAGGTGGCAAATGATTATATTTCTCTGTCCAGTCAAAAGCCGCTGGTAACTCCTCCTCGGTGATTAGTCGAGCATACCGGAGGGCACCAAAGGCAAGTTGGCGTGGCGTCCCGCCTAGTCCTTCAAGATACATCCATTCTGGCAGCTCCCCTCCGATTTCAATAGTACTAGTCGCCACTCCCCTTGCAGATAGCTTGTCTTGCAATGTATGTTTGTGCCCGTTGCCATACACAAGATAGGTCTTAACTTTTCCTTCCGGAGTCAATGGCAAGCCCGGTGCACTATTGTGTACTCCGGTAATCTCTTTTAGCTCCGCAAACTTTGCCATCATAATTGCAAGTCCCTGCCCTTCGCGCAGTTCTTGGGCAATTGTTTTATACAACACCTTGTCCCTAACAGCGCGATAAATTCTGCCCTTTTTTGCTATGCCTCCAGGCTGTGAATAGGGGTCATCACTGTTTAGCAGGGTAGCAAGACTCTTTTGCGTTAGGTCGGCTTGTTCTCCTATTTGGTGCGCCCAATAGTCGGCGGCGCCCATCAAGCAGTCCATTCCTAATAGTTCGCTAAGCAATGTACCCCCAAACGTAGGCCCTGTTTTTGCTTCACTGCTTTTAATTACCTCGATGACGTCTTGCTTGGTGCGTATGTACGCTGCAGCATCCACGCCCTCCACTGCGTGAACAGCATTAAGAGACCAAAGAATCTACTCCTCAGCAGTAGATTCAGGATTATCAATGTCTAGATTCTCATAAAACACAACGGATCCCGGCTCAATTTGTGCAAGGATTTTTTTGGCATCTGCTGCGTCTGCATGGCGACCTAACACTAGTGTCAACTCCATATGTTTGCGAGCAACTTCCCAGTTTGGTTCGTCTGGGAACTCCTGCATAGCCGGTGTGGGGTCTGCGTGTATCATCGCTGTTTAGTATCTAAGCGACATATTAACATAAATTATGCATAAAGTCAATTGTATAACAGATTGTGCCATGGTAAAATAAAACAAATGAAAATTTTGGGAATTGAAAGCAGTTGCGATGAAACTGCGGCGGCTGTGGTGGAAGACGGCTACCGCTTACTTAGCAATGTCGTTAACAGCCAAATTGATATCCACAAACACTATGGCGGCGTGGTGCCGGAAATCGCGGCGCGCAGCCACATAGAAGCTATCAATCCGGTTATTAACGAGGCATTGGAAAAGGCTGAATGTAGCTGGGGTGATATTGACGCGATCGCCGTGACTTACGCCCCAGGCTTGATTGGCTCGCTGCTGGTGGGCACCCTGGCCGCCCGCACCCTAGCCATTACCCATCAAAAGCCGCTGTATGCCGTACACCACGTTGAGGGCCACGTGTACGCCAATTTTATCACCGAACAAAAACCGCCCCTGGCGCTGGCGTTACCAAAAAATCAACCCAAATTCCCCATGCTTGCCCTGATTGTGAGCGGCGGCCACAGCCAGCTGGTGCTGTTTAAGGGCCACGGCGATTACGAGCTGCTGGGGCAAACGCAGGATGACGCCGTGGGTGAGGCGTTTGATAAGGTGGCCAAGATTATTGGTTTGCCCTACCCTGGCGGCCCGTCAATCGCCCAGGCTGCCGAGCACGGTAATCGGGAAAAATACAGGCTACCCAAAGCCCGCATGCAAAATCCATACGACTTTAGCTTCTCTGGCCTCAAAACAGCCGTTTTACGGGCTGTGCAGGCAGAATGCGGCAAACCCTTTGATTTTCCTTCCCATGGCCTTGCAGGGCTTCTAAACACGTCACAGCGCGATGATTTCGCTGCTAGCTTCCAGCAAACCGCCGTGGAAACGTTGGTCGATAAAGCAGAAGCAGTTTTTGATGCCTATCAGCCCAATTCCGTAATAATTGCCGGCGGCGTGGCAGCCAACAGTGAGTTACGCAAGCAGTTGCAGGCGCGCATCCCAATTGCTATCGAATACGCCCCCATGAGCCTGTGCACCGACAACGCCGCCATGATTGCCAGTCTGGGCTACTTTATGGCGCAGCAACTGCCCCCCAATGACCCCTATAATTTTGAGGTTGTACCCAGCCTCAGCATGACAAAAACCGCTTGGGGTAAGTGATGGCAAAAGTATTTAAATCCATCAATAGCCCCCGCCTCATTAAGATGATTAATGCCGGTGCCATTGGCGTCATCCCGAGTGATACTGTGTATGGGCTTGTTGCAAAGGCCGGTAAGCGCAAGGCAATTGAGCATATGTACAGCGTAAAAGAGCGCCCCAGCCAACCCGGCACCACTATTGGAGCAAGTATTGGCCAGTTTGAGACACTCGGTTTTCCCTATGCACCCCTGGCTGTTGCCAATAAGTATTGGCCAGCTAGCCTGAGTGTTGTGGTAGACGCAACAAATGTTCATAAGTACTTAAAAGTCGACCGCGATTCATTACCGGTTAGGATTCCAGATTCACCTGAGCTACTGAAATTACTCGAACATACGGGCCCATTGATGACCACGAGCGCCAATCACCCCGGTGAACCGACCGCTACCAATATACGGCAGGCTATGGATTACTTTGGCGACAACGTTGATTTTTATGTCGATACCGGCGAACTCGGCGAGCGACAACCGTCAACTATTATTGGGTTTGATGCGGATGGTAAGGTAATCGTGTACCGAGAAGGTGCGGTAAAGCTAGCGTAATATCCTACGCGGCTAGGCTTGCTGACGCTGAAATATAAAGAGGGCGTCAGGGTAGCGTGGTTCATCGTCCATGAATGTATAGTGATCAGGCGAACCCATAGTAACCCTGCCGCCTTTTCCGATGATATAAAAAGCCTTTGCTATTTCACAGGCACCCTCTGGAACTTCTCCAGGTGACAGTAGTTTTGCATCGGGTCCGTAGTAGTTTGGAAAGATTGCTCCCATTAGAGTTAAGCCTTCCTGCTCGTTCAGTGCAGCTGCCCAGTGGGTGTGGTTGTTGGCAACTACTATCCCGCCAGGCCTGACAAGTGCCCCTATTAATTCTTGCGTAGGCTTACCGTAGCTATTCAGGGCGATAATCGCATCAGCTGGCTGTTCAGGGCGGTAGTCCTCAATCGTACAGGTTTCGGTTAAGTATCCTGCATCTGACATAGCTACCATTGCTTTTTCGTCCGGGTCTACGTGAGTGACGTGCTCCTTGCCAAATACGCGTGCTACCCCTACATGTGTACTACTTCCTGGATATATCACTTCTGCACCATCCTGCAGGCCGCTTAATTCTTTGATCTGCCGGAGTCTCACTACAAATTCGTCATCAGTATCACCATAGACTTCGAGTTTTTTGGACATCCTATCTATTAGCATGGCCGCAAGCGCAATTTCATCTGGCATGACCCCCTCTTGAGGGTTTTCCACCAAACCCGGTGGTTGTTGTTCAGTTTTTCTTTCGGATGTCATTTAATGCCTATGGTAGCACAGACGTTACAGAAAGTCAAGTGTTAACAGGGGTGTACTGCCTCCGGTAAGCCGGCTCGGCCTCGCTCAGCATATACCCCAAGCTCATTATTGGGTCGGCAAACTGCGGCCGCTCGCGCAGGTCACGCAACAGGCGGCGGCCTATACAGGTTGCCAGCGGCGTGGTCATTTCGTACATCAGGTGGTCCTGGCTAGTAATGTCGCTGCTGGCAGCATAAATCCCCTCAATGATGATAACCGGCGCCGGCTGCAGCACTTCGTCATAACGCGGCT
>CALEKV010000025.1 GCA_937902525.1 uncultured Candidatus Saccharibacteria bacterium
CTTACTAACGTTTTTGCCAGCCCCACCTTCACCAGCCAACTTAACGTACTCACCAACTGGCAAGTCTTTGCCATCGATCACATCTTCTTCGTTAGTCTCAACCTTATTTGTTTCAGGCATTTCCGGCTTACTTTGTAGGTTTTTTGCAACCGGAATGCCCGCACTGCCCGCCAAAGCGCTCAAGGCCTGGTTGTTTGTAACAATTACCAAATGCTTATAAGTATGTTCGGCAGCGCGTTGCACTAGTTTTAGGTTAACTGCGCTCTGAATAGCTCCAATCCGCTTGGGCGGTACCAATGCCACAACTTTGCCCTGGCTATCTTTGACCTTACCAATAATATCTGTGATGTTGTCTTCGGTGTCTATGTATATAACGTCTTTTTGCATGTATTAAATCCTCAACATCCGGTTCAATTTTTCTTTGAAAGTGCCATTATCAGCATTACCTATCATAGTATCATAGCCTACTCTCAGCAGACCCATGGCCGTAATATAAGTGTGATCACTAGCGGCGCCTGTTGCATCAGTAATACCTACAACATCACCAGGTTCGATATGTTGAACGATAGGTTTTTTCGTGAATGGTAGCTCCTTATACCATTCACGCTTTTCTAGGGCCTCCACCAGTTGCTTCAAGCTAGAGCCACCACCGCATAGTAAAATCCGGTTCGGCAAATGATCCACGCTGTCAAATTCACCCAATGCCAGTTCAACCCCCGCCAGCCAAACCTCCAGTGTTTTATCGACTGCTTTGCGGATATCTTTTTTGACACCTTCCTTCACCTGGTTGTGGTCAACGTTAACTTTCAGCTTTTCGGCGTTTTCATAGCTGACACCAAGCTCGCCCGCTATGGCGTTGGTGAAAATCCGACCGCCAATCCCAAACATTTTAGTGCCCTCCACTCCGCCGTCGTTCACCACGGCAATATCAGTGGTACCACCACCAACATCGGCCAAGATGGCTGTAAAGTTACTATTGGCATCAGTGCCCAGTACGCTACGGCTCACAGCGAATGGCTCAGCCGCCACGGCAATCAGTTCAAGCGCAAGCTCATTTGCCACGCGCTCTAACGCCCCAATGTGCACCATGGGCGCAAAGGCCGTGTAAATCTGCACCGCTACATCTTTACCCTGAAACCCAATCGGATTACTAACCTTGTAGCCATCAATGTGGATGCTCACCAAGGCACTATTGACCAGCTTAACCTCTACGTCTTCGTTACCAGTTTCTAGGGCGATTTGCTTTTGCGCTTTTTGAGCGGCACGATCCTGGACCTTTTCAATAATCAACTCCATTTCAGCCTCATCAAGCGGACGGTCAGACTGCGGACGACGGTAGCGTATAGTATTTGTGACACCCTTAACCAATTCACCGGCAATCCCAATCACGCACCGCTTAGCCTGCAATCCAGCTTGTTCCTCCGCCTGACTCAGGGCGCTCTCGCAATTTTTAACCACACCGGCAATATCGGCAATCGCTCCTTGATGCATGTCGCCAAATTCTTGATGCGCACGCCCCACCCCAATAATTTGTATATCCTCACCATCAATCTGCGCAATAAGTGCTTTTACGTATTCAGTGCCAATATCAAGCCCAACAATGTAGTCTCCATCGTTACGACCATGGTGCATTTTTTGGCGAAGTTTGTCTAAAACCATAAGTACTACTTATTATATCACCTACCAGCGGCGGCTTTGAAGTTAAAATGGCCAGGGCTTAAACCGCAAGCCTATGACGGTGGGCCAGTGGAGGTAGAAGCATTGGCTGTGCCATTCCAGACCCAGTTAGTGGAGGAGTCATCGGCGTAATTATAGGGGGTAGAGCCCTCGGCAACCATCAGGTTATCCCACCATACCGTCCCGGAACCTTCCATTCCCCCATGATACAGACGTATCCACGCCGCCGTTGCCCCAGCTGGGATAGTATACGTTACAGATAGCCTGGTTTGCCCGGCTACGTTAGCGGCTTGGGGGCTTCTTACTAGGGTATGAGCACCCGAAAGTGTATACCAAGCAGTAATCTGGCGAGCTCCATTACTAGCAAAGCTCCCCGTAAGCGGCGCAACTAAACGAATCGTTGCAGAGATAGTGTAAGTTTTACCAGCTTGCATCCCCAGCCGGAGCCCCCCAAGGTCACCGCCTGGGTGAATATGAGTATCACCGCTAGCGCCCGTAGGGGTCACGCTAATTGATGAAGCGCCACTTTCTTTCCACGTAGTGTCAAGGACTGTGATAGAATAAGCCCCTGTTATCGTCGTTGTTTCAAAACTTGGATCTGTTGCCAAGTTAGTAATCGCTGCCACCCAGCCCCGCCCATGCCCTGGGCAGCCACCCTGTGTCGGATTAGGTTGTGTAGCTGAATCAACGTAATAGGAGGTAGTACCGTTGGTAGCGGTTAAGCAGTAGGTGGCACCGGTGGTGCTGGTGTATTGGTAGGTAGCGTTTGCTGTATCGGTAATAC
>CALEKV010000026.1 GCA_937902525.1 uncultured Candidatus Saccharibacteria bacterium
TTAGAATACTTAACAATACAAGGTTAGTGTCCTACTTGGGGGTATCCTGTACGAAGTGCGGAATTTTTACTATAATATATTAGGATTGATTTTCTGTCAATCTATACGCATTGCTATACTACGTTCCTGTCCCATTCAAGAAAAGAGTTCATAAATTCATCCAACTTACCATCCAGCACACCCTGCGTGTCGCGGTCCTCATACTTGGTGCGGATATCTTTGACTAATGTGTACGGATGCAGCACGTAGTTGCGGATTTGGTTGCCCCAACTGGCGCTTTCACCGGCACGCAAATCCGCCAATGTTTCGGCATGCTGCTCCATTTGCATCTGTGCCAGTTTGCCACGCAAAATCTTCATCGCCGTTTCCTTATTCTGCAGCTGGCTACGTTCGTTTTGGATAGCTACTACGGTGCCGGTCGGGATATGTGTAATGCGCACGGCGCTATCGGTAGTGTTAACACTTTGGCCGCCATGGCCGCCGCTACGATACACATCAACCTTCAAGTCCTTTTCGTCAATTTGCACTTCATTAGGCGCATCAATTTCAGGCATGGCTTCAACAAGCGCAAAACTGGTTTGGCGCAAGTTATCAGCATTAAATGGGCTAAGGCGAACCAGGCGGTGCACGCCATGCTCGCTTTTTAATTTACCGTAAGCATACGGGCCACTCACGCTGTAAGTTGCACTTTTTATACCGGCCTCTTCGCCCGTGCTACGCTCTATCAGATCTGCTTTCATGCCGGCCTTTTCACACCAGCGTAGGTACATGCGCTCAAGCATTTCTGTCCAATCCTGCGCGTCCGTACCACCCGCCCCAGCGCTCAATTTTAAAATAGCGCTATGGTCATCAAACTCACCCCTGAACAACAAATCCTTACGCATTTGGTCGTAATCATTTTGTAAAGCCGCAATTTGCCCGCTAATTTCCACGCACATACTATCGTCGCCCATATCAAGTAACTCTTCCAAATCTGCTACCTGTGCGCGTAATATTTGCCATGGCTCCACCTGTGCACGCAGGGCCGCTGATTGCTTGCTGAGCATTTGGGCGCGTTCAACATTTGCCCACACGTTGCCGTCGGCTAGCTGCTGATCAATCACAGCGAGTTCTTGCGCTTTTGCCGCGATATTTAACGACTCCATAGCACCTGTAACGGCGCTTAAAAGTTCAGCGGTTTGTTTTTTAAGCGGTTGCATACTTACTCGCCCAACTTTGGCACTCACCCACCGCCTTATAGTCAAAATCACCTGCCGGTACTGTAAATGGCAATTCATAGGCGCCCGGATAGTTTTGCCGCGCCATATGGTACGCCTGCCGTAACTCTGCCACCTCGCCAACGCATTCAAGCGGCTTCATGGCACCATCTACCCCTAAAAGGCCTTTGAACATAGCTGTAGATTGTGGCTTATTAAATAAATTTTGTCCATTAAAGATACTGGCAAGTTCGGTCGGTGGCACAAATGGTGCAAAAAGCAAAAAGCTATTAGCGCACTTTGGGCACTCGCCACACCATGCCAGCGCGGCATTGACATGGCCCTGTTTGTAATTTGCAAGGTTGCACGAAGAAAACGCATGGCCGTACTCACCCCAGGCCATAGCGGCAAATAGCTCGGCAATTCGGAGTTCGTAATAACCTCGCAGCGGCGAGCCAATTTTAATGGCCGGCGATATTTCATTTTTTACATGATCCGCAAGTAACTGTTCGGCCTGCCATGTTTTTGACCATTGATGGTTCATTGCCATACTGCCAATCCATGCGTGTGCTTCATCACCCTCGTGCCCGATTGCGGTCAAAATCGTATTTTCGTTATGCAGTATTGCATCAACCAAAGCATATATTAGGGTGATGTACGTGACTGGCACGTGCCCATTTAGCCCACCATCTTGAGTGGCAAGCCGTAGCGCAGCCGTGTCAATATGTCGCTCCATAATACGGACGCGTTGTGCGCCAATACGATCAATCACCGCCGGGTAAGCCCCGTTTGAGCTACTGTGCATTGCTGCGAATTCAACGCCACCACGCTTAAGGAACCGAGCCAATAATAGTGAATCCTTACCACCGCTCTGCAGCGTCAGTACGCCATTGCCACCGTAGGGTACTGCGTGTTCACGCTGCTCGTCACCAGGTAAAAACGTCGGCATGTCCGCAAGCTCAAGCCCGTTTTCAAACATAAATTGGCTCAGTCCATCACGATAAACGACATTGAGCAACGCTGCTTCGGCCACGCTAAATTCACCTGTTGCCATTGCAACATTGTTCGTCGGAAAGCATTTGTAATATGACACGCCTGCAGTTAAAAACGCAAGCCGCAGTGCCTTATCGAGCACACTTTTATCATATGTGCCGTGGATATCAAACACGATCGTTTCCGTAAAATATCGGCCGTTATCAAAACTATACACAAACGTCGCGGTATTGGTGACGTCATCAAAACGATAGTGTTCAAAAATAAATTTTTGGTAGTGTTGCGCTTTCATTAGCTTTAAAAACTCTCAACAATCTCAATAAATTGGTCGCCGCGATCGCCAAAATTTTTAAACATATCAAAACTTGCGCATGCCGGACTCATAATGACAACGTCTCCTGGCACTGCAATGGCGCGGGCGCGTTCGACTATCGGTCGTAGTGTCACCTCGCTACTTAGCTCGTACATATCGTGACGCCCAGCGGCATCTAAAGCTGCGGCGATTTGATGCTGTGTTTGCCCAATCAAAATAATTCTTTTTATATTTCCCCGATCCCTAACGGCACCAGCAAGTTCAGAAAAATCAATATGCTTATCATAGCCACCCATAATCAATACCTCGGGCGCCGTAAATGATTTCATGGCCGCGATCGCCGCACCTGGCGCCGACGAATAATTGTCGTCGTAGTATTTTACGCCATCAACTTCGCAGATAAACTTTGTACGGTGTGGCAAGCCGTCAAATGCATGTAAGCCCTGCGCGATTGCGCCTGTATCCTGCGTATATTCCCAGGCAGCAGTAATAGCTGCACAGGCGTTTTCTATATTGTGCTGCCCAACCAGGCGGAGTTCGGCAGTGCTGCAAATAATCTGATCACGAATATAAAACGCGTTATCTTTAACGTAGCACGCGCCATCTTGTGCCGCACCATAACGTAACGGAGCAGACACATCCGAAGCGCAAGCAACTAGTTTTGATAGCTCGTTGGTTGGATGATAAATACAGATATCACCAGCAACTTGATTGCGACGGATATTTGCCTTTGCCTGAACGTAATCATCCATGTTTGCATGGACGTCCTGGTGGTCGGGTTCGATCATTAGTATAACCGCGATATGAGGGCATTTTTTAAGATCCCACAGCTGAAAACTACTCATTTCAAACACCACAATATGGTCGGGCTGGATACTCGCCAGTGCATCAAGCGCCGGCACGCCAATATTGCCAACCAAATGCACTGTTTTACCGGCAGTACGCAGTACACTCGCAATCAAGCTGCTCGTTGTGCCCTTGCCTTTTGTTCCAGTCACGCCAATAATTGGCGCTAAGCACTCGGCAAAAAATTCGTTTGTCGCTGACCAAACTTTTTTTGCCGAGCTTAGTTTAATAGGGTTCAACGAAGCAGTGCGAATAACCATATCAAACGAAGACAAATCGTTAAATGCCTCTGGGCCACTTTTAACGATAATGCCCGTTGGCGCGTCTTCAACGCGGTGCTCATCTAAGATCGTCACTTCTGCACCCTTCCGCTGCCAATACCTTAGGTTTGCTTTTCCCTCAAGCCCGTAACCGGCAATCGCGACTTTCATTCTTACTCTCCTTTCGGAAATAGTTTTTCAAGCTTGTCGCTCAGCGCCACAAACTCATCTTTTTCGCCACTGCTAACACCTGCTAACACCCACGTGTCGGCCTGTATAAATTCAGTTGCGGTTTTGTTCATGCGTTCAAGTGTAATCCGGCGGATTGCGTCTGGTACTTTGTCGTAATCTTTGACAACGCCGTCGCCAAAATAGCGGTTACTGTAAAAATTACTCACTTGCGATACGGTTTGTGCACCCATTTGGTGGCGGCCAAGCGCGTATGATTTGGCAGCCTCAAGCTCTTCTGTGGTGATTTTACCGCCAAGTACTGCGCGCACTTCTCTGATAATAATCGCCATCAGTTCATCGGCTTTATCCAAATTTACAGCGCCACCAAAGTCCCAGCTGCTATCATAAAAACCAACGCTCGTGTCGCTAAATACGCTATACGCCAGGCCTTTTTTACGCGCCGCGCCGTAAATACGTGAATGTAATGTACCGGTTAATATCTGATCTAAACAACCCATTGCTTCGGCTTCTTCATCGCTTAGCTCGCGCGGGATAGTCATACTGAGTGCAAATGTCATGTTTGTTGCTTCTTTGCGCTTGATTAAATGTGGGCGTGATTTTTTAAGTTCGTCACGCGGTACTTCAAAACGCTCACCACGTGGCAGCTCCCATGCTTCCAGGCTTTCAAGGATCTTTGTTTTGCGGCCCTGTAGTTTACCCGCGATCACAAACCGCATATTGTCAGTAGTGTGCGTTCGCGTGTGGTGCTCGCGGATATCGTGTAATTTAACAGTTGGGATTGTCAACAGACGCTGGCGATAGTTCAAAACGTCCTCACCCAAAAGTTGCTGCACTTTTGGCCACAGTAAACGGTTGTGATTATTTAAATAACCAGTTAGCTCGCTTTTTACATTGCCTTTTTCGGCTTCGAGCTCTACGTTGCTAAACTTTGGCTGGCAGATTGCCACCCGCTGCAACTCTAAGATCCTGTCCCATTCAAAATCAGCGCAATCAGCCACATATACCATGGAAAGGTCGCTCGTAAAGGCATTATGGTAGGCGCCATTTTTAGTAAACTCGGCCTCATAGGCATGCTCGCTACTAAACTGGACGTTGGCACCAAATGCCATGTGCTCCATAAGGTGAGCGGTTTCGTAAATATCGTTATTTTTGACGTAACGGTTGCCAGCCCTAAACTGGAACTGAAAACTCATCACGGTTGCGCCGGGGACATCAATCAATAGCCCCTTAGCGCCGTTTTTTAATTCGACTTCTATGGTAGTATGTTTCATGACTTAGCGGCTCTTCTTCTTGTTCTGGCGAGCGGCCTTCTTTTTTTTTCGAGAGGCATTACGCTGGCGATTTTGTTCAGTGTGCGTTGCACCTTTTTTGACTGAGCCGTCAAAATCTTTGTCACGGTTATGTTCGCCGCCACTGATTTCGTTGACGCCTAGCTCCACGGCATTTTCCGCTAACTTAGTCAACTCCGTGTCGTGATCTTCATTAAAGGCCTCACGGGTCACGGCGTCACTGCGATGAACGTGGAACATAGCCCGTAACACTTCTTCGCGCAAATTTTGTTGCAAACTTTCAAACAACTTTTGGCTTTCGCTGCGGTATTCTACTAATGGATCACGCTGGCCCACACTGCGCCAGTGGATACCTTCGCGCAAGTGTTGCATATTTTCCAGGTGCTGCATCCATAATGTGTCCAAAACCTGCAAGTAAACATCACGTTCTACACTGCGCATTAATTCGCTGGTCAGTTCTTTTTCCTTTTCTGTATACAAACTAGTAGCGGCGTCTTCGGCTGCTTGTCGGCGCTGCCTGTCGTTTTTGATTGCCCCTATTTCACTCAGTTTCTCATCGTCTAGCGGAATCACAGCTTTAAATTCCTCGCTAAACTTAGGGTTATTTTTGCGCGGCAAAACCGTAGCAGCCGCCACTTGTTCCTTAACGAGTGCCTCTACCTCTGGCTTGATGTTATCGCCGTCCAAAATTTTGCGTCGCATGGTATACACCACTTTACGGTGACGATTAATTACATTGTCGTACTGGACAACGTTTTTTCGGGTATCGTAGTTATAGCCTTCCACACGTTTTTGCGCGTTTTCCAATGTTTTGCTAATAATTTTTGCCTGAATCGGTGTTTCATCGTCAAAACCAAGACGCTCCATTAGTGAATTCACTTTATCGCCCTGGAATATGCGCATTAAATCATCTTCCGTGCTCACAAAAAACTGAGTGTCGCCTGGGTCGCCCTGTCGTCCACCTCGACCACGCAACTGGTTGTCAATGCGTCGGCTTTCATGGCGCTCGCTGCCGATCACAACCAATCCGCCAAGGTCCTTAACACCCTTACCCAATTTAATGTCCGTACCGCGCCCTGCAATATTGGTAGCGAGTGTAATCGCACCTTTCTCACCAGCCTTGGCAATAATCTCGGCTTCGTGCTCGTTGTTCTTAGCGTTCAACAAGTCGTAATCGACGCCTTCTTTATCCAAGTATCCTGCAATCAATTCATTCTTAGCAAGCATTTTTGCTATATCCATTTGTGGGGAAGTTC
>CALEKV010000027.1 GCA_937902525.1 uncultured Candidatus Saccharibacteria bacterium
AGGCATACCAGGCTTGCCAGCTGGTGGGACGACTGGTCAGGTGCTTCAAAAGGACTCGAATAGTGATTGTGATGCGGTGTGGGCGGATAGCGGTAAGGAAGAGCTCATAGCCTCATGGGTGCAGGGAGACACAAACCGAACGTCTATTATTTCAGTTGATGAGTCTACCTGGACTTTTGTCTCGCCATCACATGGGCTAGCAAATAATACAAGACTGTATGCAATTAATGACCTGACAAAACCACTGGTTGACCCATCTAAATACTTACCGGGTGGCTTCATTATGAATGGCGATATTGGCATGTATGTTGTTAATGTGACGCAAGACACATTTCAGCTTTCTGCCACCAACGGTGGCGCCCCATTTGTGTTTACCTCAAATCCTAGTCAGGATTTTAGCAAAGTGGCTTTTAGGAGGATGTCCAATCGAGTGACCGTGGGGATTGATATCCCTGCTACAACAAGGGTCAGGGTAGTAGGTTACATGGCGGCACCTAATTTTAGGCAGGGATTTTCGGTATATCCAAATACAATGGATATGACCACAGACTATGTTGCCTATAAAACTAAATACAGTACAACTGATATTGCATCTGCGTCGCTTCAGGGGAGAGTAGCTAGTATACCGCAATGGCTAAATGTTCGTCCCCAGAGCGTCGTGTATTTTGAGAGGTTCGAGGCAGTCGTAGATACTATTGTGGGTGAATCTAGGGGCGATATTTATACACTATCATGGCAAACTAATTCAGCGGCGCCCGTAGCTGGTGTGGCGGATTGGTATGCTAAGTTTGAGGCAACTGGACCGGCTACTAGGATTGTGATTGGTCAGTATGACATGCGAACAGAACCGGCACCGGGGTCGTGGTTAAAGGTGTATCGATTGGCAAATCAAAGCTAATAAGTTAAGTAAGCATGAGCAACGCTACTGGAGATGTGTCGACCGTACAGGAAGCAGTTGAACGACAAAGCGCTAGCCTTTATAATTAAGTCAGTATGGAACTATCTGGCAAACAAAAGCGTATTAGTGCAGTTGGCAACTTAGCTAAAACAGCGATGGTAAAAACTGCCGGGCCGTTTACACGCATCGGTAAAAGCCCCGATGAAGCTTACGGCGACTTATTTAAGGCTGTTCAGTCTGGTCGTATTTATGGCGACGGCAAGATTTTTGTCGACTTAGTGCCTAAAAAACGGGCAGCGGAGCTGCAGAAAGCTTATCAAAAAGCGCACGAAAAACCTGGATTTGAACTGCGCACTTTTGTGGCTCAGAACTTTTTTGAGTTTGCTCCCCATAAAGAACGGCCGCTTTACGTTCCAGCGCCGGGCATCAGCCCACGTGAGCACGTCACGCATTTGTGGGGAGAGCTTGAGCGCCGTAATCGAGTTAACAGGGGTTCGTTGATTGCTTTACCGCACCCTTATATTGTGCCAGGTGGTCGGTTTTCGGAACAGTTTTATTGGGATACGTATTTTATTATGCTTGGCCTAGCGGCTGATAGCCGTTGGGATATGATTGAAGGTATGATGAAAAACTATGCTTATATGTTTCGTAAATTTGGCATGATACCAACTGCTAACCGTACATATTTTTTGAGCCGGTCGCAACCGCCCTTTTTTGTACACATGGTTAAATTGTTAGCGACTTACCGCGGGCGCAAACACGTTTACCCAGAGTATTTACCATACCTGATAGCCGAATATCGTTTTTGGATGAAAGGCAAAAAATTGCTGAATGATAAAGCCGATAATCGCGCATACTTGCGTGTATTAAAAATGCCAGACGGTGTGGTGCTTAATAGGTATTTTGATAATAAATCCACGCCGCGTCCTGAATCGGCAAGTGAAGACGAAATGGTTGCTAAAATAGCAACTAACGACTACAAGGACAAGTTGTTTGTAGACCTTAGAGCGGGTGCGGAAAGTGGCTGGGATTTTAGTTCGCGTTGGTTCGGTAACGGTGCGACAATTGATTCTATTGTTACCACCGATATGGCGGCGGTTGATTTGAATAGCTTACTGTACACGCTTGAAAAAACAATCGCAGAAGTATATGTGCAGTTGCTACAACCCACACTGGCTAGGCGTTTTATGTTGGCAGCCGAAAAGCGTGCTCAGGCGGTGCGCGATTATTGCTGGAATGCAGATGAGCAGTTTTTTTGTGATTACAACTTTAGGGAAGGAAAAGTAGCGAACGCAGTTTCATTAGCTGGAGTCTTTCCGCTGTATGCCAAGATTGCCACGCCGGAGCAAGCGGCGCATGTAGCTGAAAGGTTACGGCGCGATTTTTTGAAACCGGGCGGTCTTTTAACCACGCTTAGCACTACTGGTCAACAATGGGACTCACCTAACGGATGGGCGCCTTTACAATGGGTGGCCGTTCAGGCGCTACGCGAATATGGTTATTTTGAATTAGCTAATAAAATCCGCGACAATTGGTTGCATGCAAATGAATTGGTCTTTAAAAATGAACGCAAGATGACTGAAAAATATGATGTATTAGTGCCGGGAAACCTGGGGGGTGGTGGCGAATATGCTTTGCAAGATGGTTTTGGCTGGACGAACGGTGTGTATGCGGCGCTAAAAGACGAGCAGTTGCGGGGCGGCGAAACCCATGAGCGTTGAATTCCGCGACCTGAACGCAATTTATCAAATCTATCCGCGTAGCTTCCAGGATACAAATGGCGATGGTATTGGTGATATCCAAGGCATTATCAGCCAGTTGGATTACATAAAAACCCTAAGCGATGCCATTTGGTTGTCTCCAATATATCAGTCACCGCAAAAGGATTTTGGCTATGACGTCAGTTCATACACGGCAATTGCACCCGAATATGGCACATTAGAGCAGTTTGACCATCTGATTGCCGAGGCTCATACACGGGGTGTTAAGGTGATGATGGATTTTGTGCCCAATCATACATCCGATCAGCACGAGTGGTTTAAACAATCACGCAGCTCGCGGGACAACCCGAGGCGCGACTGGTATGTGTGGCGTGACCCAAAAAATGGCGCCGAACCTAACAATTGGGTTAGTCTAGCGGGCGGAAAATCGTGGGAATACGATAACGCGACTGGTCAATATTATTTGCATTCATGGATGAGCAGCCAGCCCGATTTGAATTGGGAAAATCCTGATGTACGACAAGCAATGAACGACACCTTGCGGTTTTGGCTGGAGCGTGGCGTGGACGGGTTTAGGATGGATGCGGTTTGGGTGATGGCTAAAGACCCTGAATATCGTGACGAACCCGTGCGTAGTGGTGGCGATGTTAATAATTATTCTGGTTATGAGCATGTGATGTGTCGCAACGGTGCCCGGTTGGATGAATACATTGGCGGCATGTCAAGAACCGTGGGTGAATATGGCGGCGTTTTGTTGCTTGAATATTATTCTACTCCCGAGTTTGGCCAATCATTTGATC
>CALEKV010000028.1 GCA_937902525.1 uncultured Candidatus Saccharibacteria bacterium
CTGTTCTCTCGGCAGTGACCTCGCTACTCATGCGCTCCATCGCAGTCAATAGAATCATTTGCGCTTGCTCTTCAGCATCGTGCATAGTGTCATTTTGCAGTTTGCTGACCAATCCCGTTAAATCTTCCTTGATGTCACGTTCGGTCATTTGCATTAATTTTTCAGTTGCCTCTTTTTTAGAAAGTTTAGCGATTTTTTCAAGCTTGTCCTGTTGTTTACTGCGCAGTTCCCGGATATCATCCTTCAAGCCGTCCACTTCGGACTCCTGTGTGCGCAAACGCTCACTTCGCTTATCCAGTTCATCCAACTTTTTATCAAGGTTCGACTGGCGCTCAAGCAGTCGGTCTTCGATGCGCTTGGTTTCTTTGCGACGCTCGTTTTCAAGCTGCAACGCATCATCTTTTGCCTTCAATAATATATCGCTCGCCTTTTTGTGTGCATTGGCGATTTCTTCTTCGGCCTTGGTCTTACCATCGGCGATTTGTTTTTTTTCATAAGCGAAATGCCCGCCTGCACCCAAAAGCAGTCCGGCCACTGCGGCTAAAATAGCCTCTAACATTGTGTTTCCTTTCTCGATACCCTTGCGCGCAATAACGCCTGGCTATGTGCAGTTTTTCAATTCACTTTAATTGCAAGAGTTTCGGAATAATCAAAATTTACATCAAAGTCTTAATAGACTATCTACATTGTAACGGGTTAAGCCTAATAAGCGCAAGGATTCCGTAAAATTATTTCCGGGGAACGGTCACATGGGCTTCACCGCCATAAAACGGCATGACAATCATGTCGTTCTCGCCACTGCGCAAACGCGCCAAGCACTCAGCCTGCCAATCGTCACCTTTTGCGCCAACTATCGGCACAGCTTGCGCCTGAGCTAGAGTGTTTAGGACAGATAGACCAATCCTAAGTCCAGTATAGCTACCCGGTCCACTCTTAACGCCAATACCTTCTATGTTGTCAAATGAAGCGCCACGTTCCGCCAAGCGGTCACGTAGATACGCCAGCATATCACGAGCCAGAGTACGCCCCGCCTCCCATTCGTACTCATACGCCTGCCGTTCATCTATCAACACGGTCTTAACCGTCATGGCCGAGCTGTCGAACAATAAGTTCATACGGCCTGCAAAACCCCAACTAACTCCTGAGCATGCTCACCATGTGCGGTCATTGTAACCAAGCGATCGGTTTCGGACTGCGCTAAAAAGCGTATCTGCAAGCGGTCATCTGGCAATACTCCCTCGACAATATCACCCCACTCAAGCACAGTCACCATGCCTACATCGTGCACCGCCTGCTCAAGTTCTAGCTTCAACACGCCTGGTTCATTCAAACGGTAAAAATCGTAATGCGCCAACACCAAGTCATCGCGCGCCGGATATATACGGCTAACCGTAAATGTGGGGCTTTGCACATCATCAACTATGCCCAGTCCTAATGCCAAGCCTTTAGTAAATGTTGTCTTGCCCGCACCGACGTCACCGATTAGCTCAATAACCTCACCGCCACGCAGTGAAGCACCCAGCATGGTTCCCAAACGCAACATCTCATCTGCTGACTGAACAAGTTTTTCCATTCTTCAGATTATACCGCACTAACTAGCGATTGATAACAATATTTAGTATACTTATGCTTAAGCAGATGCGTATTCATGACAACACAGTCTTAAAATTGCTCGAACGCAGCCAGTCTGTTACCGAGGATCAACTAAACGCCCTCAAGGAAGAGAGTGGGCATTCAAGTCGCCCCTTGCAAGACCTTGTTATTGCCAATAATATCCTTGACGAACCTACGCTCACTAAACTTTTTGCCGAATACGCTGATATTCCGTACATCGAGCTTGACCCCAAAGACGTCCCAGCGGATATCATGAAAAAGATACCGGAACGTATTGCCAGGCAATACAATGCGGTAATTTTTAAGGTTGACGATGACGGCGCAGTCCATTTGGCCATGGATGACCCAGACGATGTCCAGGCCCTTGATTTCATTAAAAAAGAAGTGGGCGAAAATATCCGCCTTCACATCGCCCCGCACGACAACATTTTGTCAGTCCTAGAAAACTACCGTGGTGACGTCACCCAAGAACTTAATGATGTTATCAATATTCAACGTGAAGACGATGGCGCCGCCCAGCAAGTGACCGATGCCGAAATTGCCGAGGACTCCCCAGTCGCACAAACCGTCAACCTGTTGCTGGAATACGCTATCAAATCCAGTGCCTCTGATATTCACATCGAACCCCGTGAAGAACATGTACAAATCAGGTACCGTATTGACGGCGTCTTACACGAAGTCAATCGCTTGCCGCGCAACGTCATGGGTGCCCTAGTCAGCCGCATCAAAATCCTTGCCAACTTAAAAATTGACGAACGCCGCGTACCACAAGACGGCCGTTTTAAAATAAAAGTCGCTGGGCGTCAATACGCTTTGCGTGTTAGTACACTACCGGTTGCCGATGGTGAAAAAGTTGTCATGCGTATTTTGGATGAGTCCAACCAGGCTGTCACTCTGCAACAGTTAGGCTATTGGGGGCACTCACTCGATGTTATTGAACAAGCCATGCATGAACCAAACGGCATGATCTTAATTACAGGACCAACCGGTAGCGGTAAATCAACCAGTTTATTTTCGGTGCTGACTATCCTGAACAAGCCAGAAGTTAACATTTCAACAGTAGAAGACCCAGTCGAGTACAAAATACCAGGCGTCAACCAAACGCAAACCAATGCCACAGCAGGTATGACATTCGCCACCGGCTTACGCGCGCTACTGCGCCAAGACCCCAACATTATCATGGTGGGAGAAATTCGCGACACCGAAACTGCCGACCTAGCGGTGCAGGCAGCCTTGACCGGGCACTTGGTGCTTTCCACGCTCCACACCAACAATGCCGCCACATGCTTGCCGCGTTTGTTGGATATGAAAATCGAACCGTTTTTGATTGCCAGTACGGTCAAGGCGATCATCGGGCAGCGCTTAGTGCGCCGTTTATGCACTTTTTGCCGCGAAAGTTTTACACCCAGCGACGCCGAAGCTGCCGAAGCTGTTAGTATGTTCAACCTCAAGCCCGACCAATCAATTGATTACATTCATTCGCTTGATACGTTAGCGCAAGAGGGCGGGATAGGCGGTGACACCCCGCTTAGCACCACCGAATCGGCCATCACTAACTTATGGCGAGCTCGTCAAGGTGGCTGCGATGAATGCAGTCACACTGGCTACAGGGGTCGCATCGGTATCTACGAAGCCCTTGGCAACACAATTCCTGTTCAAAAACTCATCATGGCCAGCGCTACCAGTGGTGAAATTCAAGACCAAGCTATCTCAGAAAAAATGACTACCATGCAGACCGACGGCACCGTTAAAGCCCTCCGAGGCATGACAACAATAGCCGAAGTACTAAGGGTTACCAAGGAATAATATGCCACTCTTTTATTACATAGCCATCGATCAAAAAAACAGCACCAAAACCGGTGCGCTAGAATCAGCCGACCGCGCCAGTGCCATCGCTGCGCTGGGAAGGCAAAATCTAAAACCAATCAGTATCAAGGAAAGTGATGGTAGGAAGAGCGTTTTCAGTGCCGGTGACTTTTTTGGGAAAAATAAAGTCAAACCAGATGACCTAGTATTGTTTACCCGCCAACTCTCCGCCATGATCAGCGCTGGCGTACCAATCCTACGGGCGTTGACATCACTACAAGAACACTCGGAAAGCAAAACCCTAAGAACCGTCGTCCAGGGTGTCATAAAAGAAGTAGAAGCCGGTACAACCCTGGCGGACGCACTGTCTAAGTACCCTAACGCCTTTAATGACGTTTACGTCAATATGGTGCGCGCCGGTGAGGCGGCGGGTATCTTGGACGATATCCTAAAACGGCTAGCTTTGCAGCAAGAAAAAAACGCCACCATCCGTAAAAAAGTTAAAAGCGCCATGAGCTACCCGGTTGTCCTGATGGGTATTACCGTCATTGCTTTTTTTGGCCTGATGATTTTCGTTATTCCGCAGATTGGTAAAATTATCAAGGACCTTGGCGGTCCAGATGCAAAATTACCAGTTCTAACAGAAATCATGTTAGGAATCAGCGGTTTTATGATTACTAACATGATCTGGATACTGCCGGCACTCATTGGCGGCGTTGTGCTACTTTTACGTTATGTCAAAACGCCAGGTGGCAAAAAAAAGCTACACACCATAGCCCTTAAGGTGCCAGGCGTCAATAATATTGTCATCAAGCTGGCGATTGCTCGATTTGCCCGCACTTTTTCAGCATTAATGGGTGCGGGTGTTGCCGTATTGGAAGCGCTAACAGTCACCGCTCACGCCGTTGGCAATGTAGTATACGAAAAAGCCCTGCTCGACGCAGCCGATCAAGTTAAAAACGGCAGAAACCTCTCAGGCGTCATCCAAGCCAACCCGCTATTTCCACCAATCGTCGCCCAGATGTTAGCCGTAGGTGAAGAGACCGGACAGACTGACACCGTACTAATCAAAGTGGCTGATTTTTATGAGGAGGAAGTCGATACGGCAATTGAAGGTGTCAGCGCAATTATCGAACCAGTGATGATTGTCGTAATGGGTGGCATGGTTGGGTTGATTGCAGCCAGTGTCATGGGACCAATTGCGAATATGTCCCAACAAATCAAAAACTAATAATTATCGCGTTACGCTTATGCTATACTAATATAAGATAAAATGTACGAGCATATAGGTAGTGGGAAAATTATTTTATAACAACAAACCATTAATCGGTCTAGATGTTGGCCTTACCGGTGTTAAGGCTATGTCTATCGACGCCACTAAGTGGCGCGTACAAGGCTACGGGTCGCTGGACCTAGACCCAGTGGCCGTTCAAAAGTCCCTTGACGACCCTGACGATACCTACCTTGGTGAAAATATAGCAGCGCTCATCAAAAACCACGTCATTGGATCACTCGATAGTGATTACGCTGTTATCGGTATCCCCACCGGCCGGACGTTTTCGCGCACATTTACCTTACCCGCTAAAGAATCTTCCCATATAAAAAGCGCCCTGGAAATAGAAGTTGAACAATATATTCCGCTGCCCATGAGCTCCCTTTACGTTGACTATAAAATCATCGAGCGTACAAAGGATACTGTAACCGTGGTTATGACCGCTGTCCCGCGGACCCTAGTTGATGCCTGCACGCACGCCGCAGAAGCCGCCAGCATCACTCCGGTTATGGTCATCCCTAGCATTGACGCCGTGGCGCGCGTACTGGAAGCTACTGAAGAAGGCAAGCTATCCACCCTTATCATTGATATCGGCCCAGCTACTACAGATATTGCGGTCCTGGAAACTGGTGCAATCCGCATTACGGGTAGTATTGGCATAGGTGGCAACACGTTCACCCTTGATATTGCCAATAAGCTTGAAGTGCCCCTCGAGAGTGCACATCAGTTCAAAGTAATCAACGGCCTGTCGTTAAGCCCGCGCCAAGCAAAAATTACCAAGGCCCTTCAGCCATCGCTTGAGCGGATCGTGACCGAATCAAAAAAAGTCATCCGTTACTATAATGAACGGCTAAACGAAGAAAAAAAGATTGAGCAAGTGTTGATTGTGGGGGGCGGCAGCAACGTACCGGGCATTGGAGATTTCTTCACCGAAGCCCTGGTTATGCCAGCTCGCATAGCTAGCCCGTGGCAGCGACTCAACTTTGGCAAATTAAAAGAACCGGGCAAGCAATTCCGGTCACGGTATATTTCAGTTGCAGGTCTTGCTAGTATCCAGCGCGAGGAGGTGTTACTGTGATTAACCTATTGCCTCCAGCCGCTAAGCACGAGTTCGCCGCCGGTAGGGTTAACGCACTGCTCGTTCGTTATATCTGGATTACACTCATCCTGTTTGGCCTACTCGCTGCGTTGTGCGGACTAACATACGTTGCGTTGAACGGTTCAAAAGAAACCGCCCAACAACTCATCACTGCCAACGAAACCAGTGTTGCTGGTCTACAGCAAATCCAAGCGCAGTCCGCTGCCTTCAAGTCCGATCTAGCCACCGCCAAAGCAATACTCGACCAGCAAACCTACTACACCAGCACACTGCTAAAGATCGGTGGTCTCATAACACCAGGTACCACTATAGATAGTCTGTCGTTAGATCAATCATCCTACGGTACCGCACCTATAACTCTGCAAGTAATGGCCACAAGTGAACAAGCCGCTCTAGACTTGAAAAGTAGCCTGCAAAGTTCTGACTTGTTTTCGGATGTCCACTTTGAATCAATCACGTTCGCTTCAAACGATGAGACCCACGCCAGTAGCGTCTATCCAGTCACCGCCCAACTCGTCTTAACCATCAATAAGGGAGCGCGATAACCATGAAGGTAAAATTTAACGCCTCGGTGCTACGCATCATACTGTCAGTCAGTCTACTTCTCATTATTGCTGGCGGAATTCTCGGTTTTCGCGCCATATACACCCAACTCGTCAAGATAGCACAGAATACCGCCGAAATCAGCACCAAAGCCACTAGCGGTCAAGAAGAAGTCCGCAAATTGCAAAATGCTCAACTAGCACTGAAACAAAATGAAGCGATTGCAAAAAAGATTCGCAACATGATTGCAACCAATATCAACTACACCTACCAAGACCAGATTGTTTACGCCCTAAAAGCCCTTGGCGCCTCATCCAACGTGAAGGTAACAAACGTCACCTTCACCTCCACTTCGCAACTGGCCACGCCCACCCCAGCACCCACAGCAGCAGTCCCCACACCAACAGACCCAGCAGCGGCAAGCTCGAGTATACCGGCTGATATAAAATTAACTGAAACAACTATCGCAATCGAGTCGCCACTTAAATACGAAGATCTGCTGACTTTCTTGCACAACATCGAGCAGAACACTATGGCTATGAAAGTATCTATGGTTAGCCTTTCAGGCGGCGGGAGTGGCGAAGGGGACAAAAAACTGGTTAGCTGTGAAACACTCAAGATTGGGGTATACACACGATGACCGGTGACATGTCGAACTATATCAGTAGCACAAAACGTTTCTTTTGGAGATACCATTTAACAATCTTCGCTGTCGTTGCAGTCGCCGGAGTGTCAATCGCCATAATCATACTACTGGGCGTAATTACGCAGTCAAGCAACCCTGTTACAACTGCTCCAGAAAGTGAAAGCTTTGACCAAGACACAATCGAGCGCGTCAAGCAGCTCAACGATACACCCGATTACAACTTCAACCTACCATCCAATCAACGCATTAACCCTTTTGCCGAATAGCCGCCATGATCTTATTAGAATCAACCTTAGCCAAATCGCCAATAGTCAGTATACAAACCGGTAGCGTCATAGCTAGTATAACGCGACCAGTGGTAGACCCCGGTAAATTAAGTATCTTTGCCTATCAAGTCACTGGACCGCTAGTGCCGCACCAACCGTCATATCTATTGACCAGGGACATCCGTGAGCTAGGTGAACTAGGCGCCATCATTGATTCGGCCGATGAGTTTATAACGGGTGGTGATGTCATTGCCTTAGATGAGCTACTAAAACTAAATTTCAGTCCGCTAGGCATGCGAGTCCAGGACGAAAAAGGCAAAAAACTCGGCAAGGTATCTGACTTGACAATTGATGTTGGCAGTTACTACATTCAACAATTGATGGTCAAGCGTCCGCTGATTGCTAGTATCAACGATACGGAACTACTGATTCATCGTACTCAAATTATTGAAATCAATAATGAGGCCATCGTGGTCCATTCGCAGGCAAAAGCACCCGAACCTGAACGCAACCAAGTTGTCGGCAGCTACATAAACCCATTCCGCAAGCAAAATGAATCAGCGCACGAACAGACAGCCGCGCAAAATACATACAATTAAACAAGCGCCATCTGGCGCAACTATTGTTCGCGACCCAAGGCCGATTTTACGTCCTCATAGCTAAATCCCTGCCGCACAAGATACATTATGAATTTTTGATCATCAGGGTACTTGTTACGCTTTTTTGCAATGATTTTTGCAAGTTCTTCTGTGTCGGTCCGGTCCGACCCCGCCATCGCCTGTTCAATCACCCCGCTTGCCACGCCCTTTAACCGTAGCTCTGCACTGATCTTGCGCAGGGAAGCGCCCTTAGAAAGGTTGCGATTTTCCACCCAATGCCGCGCAAACTTTTCATCATTTATATAACCTTTTTCAGAAAGTCGCTCAAATACACGGTCGGCAAGGGCAGGGGAGCAACCTTCCCTTTTTTGCCCCTGCTTGTTTATGCTCGGCCTGGTTTTTCGATACAAATAATCTCGCACCTCCTTGCCGCTGTGTGGCCGCATCATTACATAGTCCAAGGCGCGGGCATATAGCTTGCCAAATTGGCTCTCTGTTTCTAACTCAACCAGCTCGGCTTCGGAATACTCCTTACCTACCCTGATTCCAAGTTCCCCCACCTGAAAAATATCTAAACTAAACCGGTACACGCCGTCAACGTTCACATTTACCCTATCTGGGTTTTTAACTTGTGCTGAAATACTGGTGATTTTCACAGCTTCTCAATTGCCCTCTTGTAGGGGGTGGGTAGATTAGGCAATTTGAGCGCATCCTCCACGCTGAATAAATCAAAGTCTGACACGCCCGCTTCACCGATACGTTCAAACTCACCACTTCTTGTTTTTACATCGCAACGAAACGTCACAAGCTCTACGTATCTCGATGTTCCAAAATCTTTCTTCCAAACATAAACGTCTATCAAATTTAAGTTACAGACAGTCACGCCGAGCTCTTCATGAAGCTCCCTCTCAACAGTAACCTCAGGCTGCTCACCTTCATCAAGCCGTCCGCCAGGCAGCTCCCAATCACCTCTCTCATTCATCCGGAGCCATATCCGACCACTTTCATACACTATGGCCT
>CALEKV010000029.1 GCA_937902525.1 uncultured Candidatus Saccharibacteria bacterium
TATAAATCAAGATAATCTGATATAAATACAAAAAGGTGGCCCCATGGGTCCACATTTTATTTGATTCAATCGCCGATTACTAGGCATCGACTTGCTTTGCCTTGCCACGGCGGCTAATGCGACCACCCTTAGCACCAGCAACGCGGGCTAAATCAGGGTTAGCGGCAAAACCACCGGTGCGGCCGTTTTTACCACCTTTTGCGCCAATTTTGGCGTAAAAGTTAGGGTCTTTTTGTAAATTCTTTTGTGCAGCCTTAAGGCCGCCAGCTTTTGTACCTGCCATTTTTAGCGTCTCCTCTTACCCCACCTTGGGGTAAATAATATTAAAAGGGCTCCACCGCTACCCCTGTTGGTATTGGCAAAAACCCTCGCTTTTATCTCACATACAGGATGTGTATGAATTAATATTAGCACAAACACTTCAAAATGTCAATGGTTACAATATACATTTTTATGGTTAAATAACTGTTGCACTTATGCTTTCGGTGAGGTATTATTGATATGAACTAAGGCTGTTAAACGATGAGTTCACCACAAAAAAAGATTCTCGTTTTCTGCGAGATCCGAGAATCCACCACAATAAAACAACCCGCCTGCGAGACGGGTTGTTTTAGTTATTGGTAGCGTTTGCTACTATGTACACATGACAGCCGAAATTCCCACTCCGCCAGAATTGATTAGACACGTTAATGAGGTCCTGCTTGCCACGCATGGTGTGGATACAAGAGCTTGGGGTACAGGAAGCGCCAAGACACCCGATCATCTGAATGCTGAGCTAGAAGCCAATGAGGCAGTCCTCGTTTTAGAGAACGGAAAGCTCGTGCGAATAACACGAATTTTAGGAGTGGACGTTTGCTGCGCGACAGATACTGGGATGAAAATTTTACGCGAGGTCCGCCAACAATTTAAAGATGGACGTACCCGAAGCCGCAATCTACCCACTTCGTTAGGTGAAAAATTGACACCTGATGAAGATGAGATTACTGGTTTATATCGCGCACTGTCAGAGGAGCTGAACGTCGACATGCATGCCGTGTTGAGTATAGGCAAAATCAATGATGAATCGCGTGAACGTGAGTCGGAAAGCTTCCCTGGTATTCTAACCCGCTCCGTTATTCACAACTACGCGGTGCTCATTGATCCAACTACCTACAACCCCTCCGGCTACACTGAGGATCAAGAGGATAAATCTACATATTTTGGATGGATTTAATATCACTACGGCTATCGACTAATTAAATACTTTTCTAAATAATCTGACCATTCGGGCGTATTTTGCTCTTTAAAGTAATGTCGTAAAAGCTCAATCATAAATGAATCACGCTCTTCTGCTTCGCGCTTACCCATATCGGTGATCATCATGCCTTTGAGTTTCAGTAGTTTCTCAAAAAAGTAGTTAATTGCGCTATCCGTGTCGTGCGTTGTTCCGTTTGCGTTATATTGGCTGGCGGTCATGTTTTCCAGCGGCCACATATCTTTATCAAAAACCACACCGCTGCCCTTGCTGCTTACTGCGTAGATAACGCTTCTGAACGCACCACTCACGCCCATTCCATCACACATATCCGCATCCGACACGATCATTCCCTCAATCGTCGATGGTCTGATCCCATGAAGTGCATTCTTATAGCCCATGGTTTTGATAATGTCTTTAACCCGTTCAATTGTCGCCTCATCAATACCAGACATGCTCATGATAGCCGTCGCATTCGCTAGCTCTGCAGCCTTTTCGGGTCCTACCAGCTTATAGTCATCTACGTCATGTAAAAGTGCCGCCAGGCGTGCCACTTTAGTGTCTACCCCACCCTCATAATGCTCGCAGAAGCGCATTGTCATGGCCTCTACGCGGTCAATGTGGTCCATTCCGTGCCCTGAATCGTCTCCCCCCAAGCGCTCCACTACGCCAGCCCTCACGGCCGCAAACATATCTGAATATTCTCCCGTTTTCATCATTTTTTAGTATAGCATCGA
>CALEKV010000030.1 GCA_937902525.1 uncultured Candidatus Saccharibacteria bacterium
TGACACGGAACGACGAAATCTTCATCGGGAAGCTTGCTCTGTTTTCGTTATCGACTTTGTGCGATCAAACTGGACTTCATTCGAAACTATTCGAGCACGAGAGGGTGATGTGCGAGTAGCCTCGGAAGACCTCGCTTCGCTTAAGAAATCTCAACTTTCGGATAGCGCTCGCGACCGGGTCGCTGCGACATTCGAAGCCCTCGTGACTAGCTTCTTCGGTCATAAATATACTTTCGACAAGGCATCATTCACTCTTCGGCGAGAGAACCGCGAGATGGCGCGAGGACCAAGCAGAACCCTGAGTGACGGCGAAAAGACTGTGATCGCCTTCTGCTATTTTATCGCCTGTGTTCATAAGAAAGTAAAAGCGACCTCCGACTACGCAAAAATTTTTCTGGTGTTCGATGATCCGATTACGTCGATGTCTTATGACTACGTCTTTGCAATTGCACAGACGCTTAAGCACTTGAGCATTTCTACGATAGGTGAAGTCTCGATCAATCCAGCGGATATAAACAAAGGCCACCTGAGACCTGATCTATTGGTTTTTACCCATAGTAGCTATTTCTACAATATCTGCGTCACTAACCGGGTCATAAAAGATGAAGCCGCCTTCTTCCTGTATAAAACTGGAGCATTTCACCAGTTATCGAGGCTGAAGAAGTACGTCGCCCCCTTCGAAGAGCATTTGCGGGAGATAGTCAACGTACATCAGGGAGCAGATCCCTCTCATACGACAGGACACGCTATACGTTGCGTTTTGGAAGCCGTAGGTCGCTTCTGCCACCCCGATAAATGTGACAGCCTGTCCAACTACATCAGTTACCTCGCGGGAGAAGAAGGCTTCGAGATCAAGAGCGTCCTCATCAATAATCTATCTCATGGCACTTACTATGATGAAACTCCTAGCCCGGATGAACTGCGTGACGCCTGTAATGAAACGATCCGGATCGTTGAGAAATACGCCAAGGGACAGCTCGGGGTAATTGGAGTACGTACCAACTGAAAATGTTAATGCGTTAGTAATCCAATGGCTGGCGCAGCCAAAAGCA
>CALEKV010000031.1 GCA_937902525.1 uncultured Candidatus Saccharibacteria bacterium
AACCAGCTACCGGTGACAATTTCGGGCGGGCTGGAAAACGAGGTGTTTGTGGCTGTTTCAGGAACATACGATGTACTGGTGAGTACTCAAAGCGGTCCGATTGCGGCTGGCGATTATATAGCGCTCTCGGCAGTGGATGGCGTGGGTATGAAAGCGGGAACAGAGGAAAAGACGGTGCTTGGACGGGCGAATGCCGCGTTTGATGGCAAGGGGATAGTATTAGGTACTGCAACCTTGAGCGACACTACTGGCGGTGCGGCCGGCAAGGTGATGTTGGGCATAGTGCCAGTCACGGTTGATATAAAAAGCAATCCTAACACTATTAGCACTAACGTCAACGAGCCCGAACCACTGCAGCGCATTGGTCAGGCCATCGCCGAAAAAGAAGTGAGTGCTATTAGGGTATATATTAGCTTAGCTGTTGCTATTATCAGCGTATTGGCGTGTGTCGTGATTGTTTACTCGGGCGTGCGTAACGGTGTGATATCAATCGGCCGCAACCCAATGTCAAAAAAGTCAATCTTTAGGGCACTACTGGAGACTATCCTGACTAGCCTGTTAATTTTAATTATTGGTGCTTTTGCGGTATATTTACTACTGAAGCTATGATGTAAGTAGGGTGGGGTTATGGGATTATTCAAGCACAAAAAACAATTGCAACAACAGTTAGATCAAGACGGCATAAGTGAAGCCGAGCGTCATTTTTTTGATGATTATTTTAGAGAAGAGTTGCGTAACCATGGCCGGTGGCATTTTGAAAAGATTCTTAAAGAAAACGGTGAGTTATTTAAGCAGGATTTAGATCAGACCTTAGAATACATTAAAACTGATCTCAATCAGCATATCACCAACAAAATTGACGAGTCGATTGGTAATATTAATATTGAACTGAAGACTCAATTGACCGCTAAGCTGAACGAGCGGGCGGATAGTTATGCCCAAACGGTACAAAATGCGCAGTCGGCTGCACTTAGTGCCATGACCGAAAGTGCGCAAAAGGTAGAGCGCGAATTTAAGGAGCTTTCAGAAAACTTACGCCAGGGGGCGACCGAACAAGCTGCCAAGGCAAACGAACTTTACGACGGCACTAAGGCACAGTTGGAGGCTATTAAAGATGCCCAAAATACCACTCTACAGTGGCTGAACAATAACGCCCAGGCGCTGCATGACCAATACGTTAAACTGAGCGAAACTTTGCAACAAGATGTAAAAAATCAAGAAACTATACTGGTTAGCGCCTTTGAGGATCAGATGGCGACTGTGATCGAGCATTACTTGCTCCAAACCATTAGCGAGCAGGTTGACCTGAAAGAGCAAATGCCGTCGATCATCAAGCAAATGGAAGCCAGTAAGCAGTCCATGGCAGAAGATATGCGTCTATGAACGAGTCGATGGTGATTAATTTTGTAGACTTTAAGCTGCCGCTTAGTGTGCTTAACCGGCGAGATGTGGCGCGTTTGGCGAGCGAATTGGAGAAGATTGATGATATAGTTACCACTTCTCGTGTGCGTGCAAGAACTGGCGTTAATCAGATGCCGCAAGTCACTCTAACGCAACCGCTGATTGATTTTTTGGTTGGTAACCGGTTGGAAATTAAAACTGAGCGAGCACGAACCGAACTGATCAAACACATGCATATCCTAAAAGAACATGCTCCATTAGTCCATTTAACGTTTGCGGCTCCAGCGGATCAAGAGAGCATACGTGTACTTACGGAATGGCTGCGTAGCGGAGTGCACCCGCAATCGGTTGTTGAAGTTGGCGTGCAGCCATCGCTGATTGCTGGCGTGGTAGTACGCACCCCTAACAGAGTCTATGATTTTAGCTTGCGCGCTTCACTTAAGGATGGTCGCGTAGTTATAAAGCGGGATTTGGAGGCGCTCCGTGAGGCCAAATAGCATCTTTGAGCGCTTAGTTAACACCGGCAATCCGGTGGGCGAGGTCATTGGCCTGGATTCTTTTATAGTGAAAGTACGGGGGCTGCAACCATCTAATATACACGCCGTGGTGCGCTTTGAAGATGAAACCAGGGGTTACGTTCACCATATTTATGAGGATTATGTGATGGTGATGAAATTAGACCCAGTACCGCTCAGGGTGGGTATGGTTTGCGTGATTGAAAACGAACGCCTATCAACGCCGGTTGGCAAAAATTATATCGGGCGCGTGGTGAACGCGTTTGGTGAACCGATTGATGGCAAGGGTGATATTACGCCAGATACTGAATGGGACGTGTTCCATAGCGCCCCTATGTTGTACGAGCGTGAATTGCTGGACACTCAACTGGAAACAGGCATTACTGTGCTTGACACTAACTTTTCACTGGTACGCGGTCAGCGCATGGCGGTTTTGGGCGATGGCAAGGTGGGTAAAACTGCGTTAACCACCCAAATAGCCATCAATCAAAAAAATACCGATATAACGGTTGTTTATGTGTTGATTGCTAAGCGGCAACGCGATGTCGCCCAGCTGGTCGACCGGCTTGAAAAGAATGGCGCGCTAGGTAAGGCGATTGTGGTCGTGACTAACTTATTTGAGTCGTTGATATTAACGTATCTCGCGCCCTACATTGGCGCCGCCCATGGTGAATATTTTTGGCAAACACTGGGGGTGGATACGTTAGTGATTTACGACGACCTAACTAGCCACGCTCAGGCGTACCGCGAAATATCCTTGATTGCCGGGGTTAGCCCGGGTAGGGACAGTTATCCTGGGGATATGTTTTACACTCATTCTAGTTTGGTTGAGCGGGCAGGGCGGATTGCGGCGAACCACGCTAGTCAGACTATCTTGCCAATTGTGTACGCGCCTGGCGGCGACATCACCGCCTATTTGCCGACTAACGTGATGTCTATGACAGACGGTCAGTGGATATTAGACATGAAGATATTTAAAGACACGATGCGCCCAGCGGTCAGTACTGGCTTGAGTGTGACGCGCGTGGGCGGCGTGGGACAGAACAAACGTCAAAAAGCTTTGGCCGCGACGGTTAATAAAACCCTTGCTGGCTATCGTCAGGCTGAAGAGTACGCTCACTTTGGTTCGGAACTTTCTCCGGAAGCTCAGCATGATTATGATAAAGGTTCCATGTTA
>CALEKV010000032.1 GCA_937902525.1 uncultured Candidatus Saccharibacteria bacterium
CAAACGAATCATTGGCCGTTACAGCACTCAACACTATCTCGGTAAAAGGGCGCGCGCCAAAAACCGGCTATACACGTGCTCAATTTGGCGATGGGTGGAGTAAAACGGGCAGATGCGACACGCGTAACATTATTTTGCACCGTGATTTTAAAGATGCTGTAGTAAATGGCGATTGTAAGGTAATGAGCGGAACTTTGAATGATCCTTACACTGGTAAAACAATTACATTTGCCCGCGGCGAGCAAACCAGTGATGATGTGCAAATTGACCATGTCGTAGCGTTAAGTAACGCTTGGCAGACGGGTGCGCAGCAGTTGACTGCCATAGAGCGTATCGCGCTCGCCAATGACCATCTGGAATTATTAGCTGTAGATGGCCCGACGAATCAAAAAAAAGGTGATGGTGACGCGGCGACGTGGTTGCCGCCAAACAAAGCTTTTAGGTGTCAGTATGTGGCGCGGCAGATTGCCGTGAAGAGTAAATACAAATTGTGGGTTACCCAAGCGGAAAACGATGCCATGCGTCGCGTGTTAGGTGATTGCCCCAATCAGCAGCTACCTGCTGCTATGCTTGGCGGTAGTAATGAGTTAAAAAGTCATTTTTGAAATCATAAAACGTATCATTGTTAATGCTTTCACGTATATCATCGACCAGTTTTACAATGAAATGCTCGTTATGGATTGTGGCTAAGGTGTTAGCTAGCAGTTCACCGCTGCGGAAAAGGTGGTGTAAGTAGGCTTTGGTGTAGTTTTGACAGGTGTAGCAGGTACATTCGCTATCAAAGGGGGTAAAGTCGGTGGCAAATTGGGCACGGCGGATGTTAACGCGACCGTTTTTGGTGTACAGTGCGGCGTTGCGGCCAACGCGGGCAGGGGAAACACAATCAAAGGTGTCGGCACCGTTTTGTATACATGCAAAAATGTCGTCAGGCTCACTAATGCCCAGCATGTGGCGTGGCTTATCCTCGGGGAGTTCTTCACTCATCCAGCCGGTGATCTCACCAATTTTTGATTTTTCCAACGCGCCGCCCAGGCCATAACCGTCAAAATCCATGCTACCCAAAAATTTGGCACTCTTACGGCGTAAATCTTGGTAGTTTGCCCCCTGGATTACCCCAAACAAAGCTTGCGGTGGCCGGTGGGTGCGTGCCGCGTTTAGACGCTGATGTTCAGCCAGGCTGCGGACCGCCCAGGGGTGGGTGCGGTTATCTAAAGATTCAACCTGGTATTCGTAACTGTGGTGCAGGGTAGTGAGTTCGTCAAATGCAAACGTAATATCGGCGCCAATGCCATGCTGGATTTGCATGCTTACCTCTGGTGTAAAGCGGTGGGAGCTGCCATCTAAGTGGCTTTTAAATGTTACGCTATCGTTATCGATGGTAGCCAACTTGTCTCGGCGGCTTTGAGGCGCTACTGGCGTGTCGCCAACCATGTCAATGACTTTTTTAAAGCCGACGCCAAGGCTCATTACTTGGAACCCGCCACTGTCGCTAAAAGTAGGCTTGTCCCAGTTCATGAATTTGTGGATTCCGCCGGCACTGTCGATGATATCGTGGTTGGGGCGCAAATAAAGGTGGTATGCATTTACCAAGACTGCCTGTGCGCCAGTGGCCTTGAGCTGCTCGGGTGTAAGCGCTTTCAGGGTGGCTTTAGTGCCAACCGGGATAAAGGCCGGTGTTTGGATTTCGCCGTGGGGTGTGTAAATAGTACCCGTACGCGCTAGGGCGCCTGGTAATTTTTTGCCAATTTTAAAATGGAATGGATTTTTGGTCATCAATAGCTATTATAACAGATAAAGTACTTGACAAAACTTAAGCAATTTGATATAATGCAAATAATCGCAACAACCCGTTGTGATGGATGGCCAATCCATAAGGACCATACCGTAGGAGGTATACTCATGGCCACGCTCCTTCGCACTATCGCTCGTCGTTGCATTGCCGATTACAAAATCAATTTGAGGCAGTTCTACGAGCTGGACGCACTCGAAATGCATGGTTACTGCTCCGAACGCCTTCAGGGCGTTCTCCTGGAAGAAGCTCTTAGTCGCAAGCCCGGCACCATGGGACGCTGCATCGCTGAGGCAACACAGGACAGTGACCTCGAGGTTGCTTTCAGGCATCTTGATCATCTGCTTCGGAATGTGCGTTACAATGCCAAATTCCGGCTCGAACACGACTTCATGGTCGTGCTTGCGCATGAGATTAAGGCGGTGTTGCGAGAATCGAGAGCTGGCCAATCAGCCAGCTAACGCCCGCACCTGAAGTCAACGCAGCTCGTCTGCGCCTTCGGGTGCGGGCGAGTTTGCTTTTTAGGGCTTTGTAGCTTTTCTATCAAAAACTGTTCTTTTCTTTTTGAAAAAGAACCAAAAGACACCTTTACTTTTGCTTCAAAAGTAAAGCTTTTGGTTCTTTGGCAAAAAAGACAAAGAACAATCGGTTTTAACCTTAAAAGGTTCAACCTTTTTGCTATTCTAAAAGGAGCTCGGTTTTTTGCGCAACTATGTGTGCGATAACAGATGAAGAAGTTGACAAAGTACAAATTATTTGATATAACCAAAATAATTCTCTGCATCTGGTGTGGAGTGGCTGCGGATGGTCTGCGGTAACGGGTACTTATGGCGACCTCAATGCCATACGTTGGAAGGACGTCCGATGTCGTTTTACACAACCGTTCCAGTCGACACAATGGAACCCATCGACCTCTCAATCGCTCGGATTAAGCGGGCCTCTGAGCAGCATTGCCAAGGAGGCAAGCCAGTGGTAATAAAATTCATGGCCCTTATCGGCTACAGCCTCGCGCACGAGAACGGTAAGCCTCGGCCTATCGTGGCTCCTGTCGGGCTCAAGGTGACGAACCATACGAAGTGGGAGAGTGATAAGCGGCTCGGTTTCAGATTTTATGGGCTGATTGGCAGTACTCTGGCGGTTCTGGATTGCGAGTGTTCGCCTAACGGCGGCGGTACGCCCGTTTTCAACATCTCGGAGCTGCCGGCCGATCCCTTGGGCTGTTTGTAGAACTTCCGATGATGCCCCGCGCCGATTGTGGTGCGGGGCAGACTCGTTTCTTGACAAGATTGATTGCATTGCTATAATAAAAAGGTACATTCCGGCCGGCAGGTCGGATATTTTCGTAAAAAGGCATAAAAAGGAGACATTATGATTGAAGACCTAAACTTAAAACAACTGACGCTGGCGCTACGCACCATTGCTGAAGAAAAAAATCTACCAGAAGAAACAGTGATTGATGTGATTGAGCAGGCTATTGCTGCTGCATGGCGCCGCGATAACGGCGAACGCGACCAAGAAGTTCGTGCTGAGCTTAACTTGGTCGAGGGTTCTGCTCAGGTATTCGTTGCGCGCGAAGTTGTAGAAGAAGTTGGTAGCGACGCCATTGAAATTAGCTTAGAAGACGCTAAAAAGCGCAAAAAAGACGCCGTGCTTGGCGACATTATTGAAGATGAATTTACCGTAACCGGTTTTGGCCGTGTGGCAGCGCAAACTGCCAAGCAAGTGGTACTACAGCGCTTACGTGAAGCCGAGCGCGAAGTGGTGCTTGCCGAATACGAAGATAAAGTCGGCCAAATTGTAACGGGTATCGTTAACCGGGTTGAGCCCCGTGTTGTGCGTATAGAACTTGGTAAGGCGACTGGTATCATGCCGCAGAGTGAGCAAATTCAGGGCGAATATTATAGTGTTGGCTCGCGCATAAAGGTGCTTATTAAAGATATTGAACGCGACAATCGCGGCCCGCAGCTTATATTGAGCCGTGGTAGCGAAGCGTTTATCACAAAGCTGTTTGAACAAGAAGTCCCTGAAATGGAAACCGGCGCCGTTGAAATCAAAGGCATTGCCCGCGAAGCCGGCCGCCGCACTAAAATCGCCGTTGCCAGCACTGTGCCGGGTGTTGACCCTGTGGGAACATTTGTTGGCGGCCATGGCACACGTGTGAATGCCGTAATGAACGAAGTTGGCGACCAAGAAAAGATTGACATTGTAACCTTTGATGAAAATGCAGACACGTATATCCGTAATGCACTTAGCCCGGCCGAAGTTGTCAAGGTGGAAATCGACAAAGAAACCAATCATGCCAAGGTGTTTGTAGCTGAAGACCAGCAGAGCATCGCTATTGGCCGCGGTGGCCAGAACGTACGCCTTGCCAGTCGCTTGACCGGCTTTGAGCTTGATATTGAAACCGCTGTTGCCAAGCCTGTCGAAAAAAGGGCAAAAAAGAACATCGAAGACGATTTGTTCAGCGCGATTAACGAGCAGGGTGAGTAATACTATGAGCGAAAAGTGTCCGCTACGTGACGGCCTACCTTATACCGACACGGAAGATGGGGAGTTCCGAATTCCTGATATATGCATGCAACAATGTGAGCAAGTGTGGGATAAGGCGCTAGATTCAGATAATAGTGTTGTTGATAATTTTGACTTAAACCATGGTTCCGATGAGGATAGAAATGGGGGGACCCCCTGCAGGCACTATGTTGAATATGGTGGCGAAGTGCTTCGGCGAATTGGCGATAAGCAATCTGCCAGGCGCGGATATGGAGTGATATCCGTGTGTGGAATTACTGGTGAAGAAGCTTTCGCTACAGACGTTGATTTTGAGTGCCCGTATAACTAGAGGTAGATGACGACTATTAGCACTCGGCATTGACGAGTGCTAATTTGTTCGGTAAAATGGTCGTAGTGGGCAAGTTGCCCATTTGGAGGATTGACACATATGAACGATAATTTTAACGAATTCAGTATGCGCTTAAGCGAAAACGCACGCGGGGCTATTCAAAATGCCGATGCGATTGCGCGCGGTTATGGCAGCCCTTATATTGGCACTGAGCACTTGCTGCTTGGTTTGTTAACGCAGAGTGGTAGCGTTGGTGCAAAAATGCTAGCCGATAATGGCGTGACGCTGCCACGGGCTGAAGGTGCACTTAATATTAAACCGTCCAAGTTGACGGTTAGTACTGGCATGATTGGTATGAGCGAAACTACATTGTTAACTTTACGCATGGGCTTGGAAATGAGCCGTGAACTACACCAAGACTATATGGGAACCGAGCATTTATTGTACAGCTTACTTAAACAAAGCAATGCGCGGGCAACAGTGTTATTGCGTGAACTTGGAGTGGAAGTAGATACGTTGGCTGCGCAATTGGAAGAATATATTGACAAGACTGCACCAGAGGAACCGGCTAGCGTCGCCGCGGAAACTCGCCAGCAGGGTAAGCGTGGCGGCGCGTTGGACGTTTACGGCATTGACTTAACGGCTAAGGCTGCGCATGGCGAGTTGGACGCTATGATTGGTCGTGAAAAGGAAGTGGGGCGCTTAGTAACAGTGCTAAGCCGCCGCACCAAAAATAATCCAGTATTGATTGGCGAGCCTGGCGTGGGTAAAACTGCGATTGTAGAGGGTTTGGCGCAACGGATAATTAAAGAGGAAGTGCCCGATCATCTGCTCGACCGCCGCGTGATTATGCTTGATATGGCTGGTATGATTGCTGGTACTAAGTACCGCGGAGAGTTTGAAGAGCGATTGAAAAAAGTGGTAGCCGAAATCAAAAAAGCCGCTAACATTATTGTATTTATTGATGAGTTGCACTTGTTGGTCGGTGCCGGCGCAGCCGAAGGCGCTATGGATGCGGCTAACATCTTAAAACCAGCTTTAGCGCGCGGTGAGCTGCACCTGATCGGCGCCACTACCTTGGATGAGTATCGTAAGCATATTGAAAAGGATGCCGCCTTAGAGCGTCGCTTCCAACCGATTGTTGTGAAGGAGCCAAACCTTAAAGATACGATTGCGATATTGAAGGGTCTGCGTGGGTATTATGAAAGTCACCATGGCGTGTCGCTCACTGACGATGTACTGGAAGGCGCTGCTTACATGGCGGACAGGTATATCGCCGACAGGTTCATGCCTGACAAGGCGATTGACGTGATTGACGAAGCTTCGGCGCTAGTGCGCGTAAAAAAAGGTCACAAGCCGAGCAAGCAACGCGAATACATGCGCGAATTAAAGCAGCTGGATGACAAAATGGAAGAGGCGGTCGCTCATGAAGATTACGAACGAGCCGCTATGTACAAGCAGCGCACTAGTCAGATCAATGAAAAGCTAGATACGTATAAGCGTGAGCAGGCCGAGAACAATCGTACCACACTGACAGAAGAAGATGTCGCCAAGGCGATTAGCGTGATGACGAATATACCTGTTGAAAAAATTCAGGTCAGCGAGGCGCGCTTATTAAAGAACCTGGAAAAGCACTTGGGGAAGTATGTGATTGGTCAGCAAGAAGCCGTGCATAAAGTGGCTAAAGCCATTAGGCGCAGTCGTAGCGGCGTGGGAAACACCAAGCGACCAATTGGTAGTTTTGTCTTTATGGGCCCAACGGGCGTTGGTAAAACCGAGCTAGCCCGCGTGTTGGCGCGTGAAGTGTTTGGCAGTGAAGATGCGCTCGTAAAAATCGATATGAGCGAGTTTGCTGAAAAGCATAATACCAGCCGCTTAGTGGGTGCGCCTGCCGGCTATGTTGGCTATGAAGACGGTGGTAAGCTGACCGATAAAATTCGTCGCCAGCCGTACAGTGTGGTGTTATTTGATGAAATCGAGAAAGCGCACCCGGATGTATTTCAAATTTTGCTACAACTTTTGGAAGATGGTGTATTGACCGATGCTAAGGGACGGCAAGTGAGCTTCCGTAACACTATTATCGTTTTAACAAGCAACTTGGGCGCCGATAAAATGATGAAAGAGAGTGCGCTTGGATTCCACGCCGCTACTAAGCACGACGAACAGCAACTTGACCGTGTACACAGCCGTAATGCTAAGGCGGCCGAAGACGAGCTGAAAAAGATGATGCGCCCCGAGTTGATAAATCGGTTTGATGGTATAGTGACCTTTAGGGCGTTAACTCGTAAGGAAGTCGGTGTGATTTTTGACAACTTTATTGCCGAACTGAAAGAGCGCTTGGTGCGCAAGGGCTTGGGCCTCAAAGTTACAGCGGGTGCCAAAAAACACCTGATTGACAGTGGTTATAGTGAACAATACGGCGCTAGGCCACTCCGGCGCGCCATTGAAGACGAACTTGAGCATGAAATTGCAGCCGGGGTTATTGACGGCACCTACCATAAAGGCGATATACTAGAAGCGAAGGCTAAACAAGGGGCAATCGCTATTGAACGACACACCGAATCAGAAAAGTAAGCATCCGCTATTTAAATCACTAGTTGGTTTCATGGTTGGTCTGTTGATTGCCGCTGGTGTTTTTGTGTATGGCAATCGGGTGGTCGATTTTATTGTCGCCAGCCGTTATACGCCCACCAGTCAAATTGCTGCCATTCATGATTCACTTAAATTAACGGGTGAGGGTACCAACTTGCTGTATGCCAGTATGCCATTAGTTCAAGATGGGCAGGCGTTTAACGCGGCCTGCGCATCAACCGAGCGTACGCAGGCGATACTAGGTTGCTATGGAAATCGTGATATTTACATCTATAATGTCACTAATCCGGAGTTGACTGGCGCCATGGAGGTGACCTCGGCGCATGAAATGTTACACGCCGCCTATGATAGGCTGAACATTCTTGAACGCCCGGCGGTGGATAAAATGCTACGTGAACAATACGATAAATTAAAGTCAGATTCACGTTTAACTAAGCTGATAACGTATTACGAACAGGCCGAGCCGGATGCTATAGATAACGAGCTGCACTCTATCCTTGGCACCACTATCGCTAACTTATCGCCGCAGCTTGAAGCGTATTATGAGCGTTACTTCACTGACCGGCAGGCCATTGTGGTGATGAATCAAAAGTATACCGCAGTGTTTGAATCGATCGATGCGCAAGCTAAGCAGCTGGCCGCTCAAATTGACGAGCTAAAACCTAGGGTGGAACAGCAGTTGGCGAATTATCAGCAAGACCTTCAGGTACTAAATCAAGACATAGTTGTTTTTAATTCGCGAGTGACCAGCGGTGCATTTAGTACACAAAGTGAGTTTGATGCTGCTCGTTTGGTCCTGGTGTCTCGATCGAATAATTTAAATGCATGGCGCGATACATTGAATGGTGAGATCAACCAGTATAATGTTTTGGTAGCGCAGCAAAATAAACTATCGGTGCGTACGGAGCAGCTTAACAGTAGTATTAATGCTGCTCCCGAGGCAAGTGGGTTATAATGCCGAAGGCGCGGCTGCAATTTGTTTGTCAAACATGCGGTGCGGCATACCCTAAGTGGAGCGGCCGGTGTGAAAACTGCGGTGAGTGGAATACCTTAGTGGAGCAAGAGCCTGTCGCGGTCGGTGCTTCCGCTGTAGCTAAAAGCGCCGGTAAAGTATTGTCACCCCAAACCATGAAATCAATCGAGGTGTCTGAATCGACCATTCGCATAAAAACTGGTTTTAGTGATTTAGACGCGGTGCTGGGCGGCGGTATTTTGCCGGGGGGTGTGATGCTGCTGGCCGGACAGCCGGGTATAGGTAAAAGCACCTTGTTAATGCAAGTTGCCGCACATATTGCCACAAATAAATCTGTTTTGTATGCTAGTGGCGAGGAATCTGCTAGCCAGGTCAAACTGCGAGCGGTACGCTTAGGGGCGGCACAGGGTGACTTGTTAGAGTTTGTATCAAGTACTAGCGCCGATGATATTGCGGCCACTATTCGCGCTGGTAAACATTCGCTGGTGATTATCGATTCGATTCAGACCCTTAGCTTAGCTGAAGTCGCTAGCGCTCCGGGCAGCGTCAGTCAAATTACTAACAGCTCCAACGTGGTTATACGTGCTGCTAAGCAATCTGGTGCGGCTGTGGTGTTGGTTGGGCATGTCACAAAAGAAGGCAGTATAGCCGGTCCAAAAGTATTGGAGCACTTAGTAGACGTCGTTTTGCAGTTTGAGGGTGATCGTTATGGCGGGTTTAAGGTGGTGCGGGCGATAAAAAACCGCTACGGTAGCACTAGTGAAGCAGCAATTTTTGAGATGGACGATAAAGGCTTAAGGATTGTTGACAACCCTAGCGCGGCGCTTTTGGCGGAGCGGCTTAACACTGATGGTTCAGTGATTTTGGCCACCCTGGAAGGCAACCGGCCTATTCTGGTAGAAATACAGGCACTTGTCAATCAGAGCAACTTCGGGTATCCTAAAAGGACGGCCAGCGGGTTTGACCTAAACCGCCTTAATGTGTTAATCGCCGTGCTGGAACGGCGCACAAAACTGAATTTATCAGATAAAGATATTTATATTAATGTGGTCGGTGGGCTAAGGCTGGCGGATTCAGCTGCTGACTTGGCGGTTTGCATGGCGATTGCAAGCGCTGCGGCAAGCAGGCGGCTGGGTGATGGGCTGGTGGTATTTGGTGAGGTTGGTTTGGGCGGTGAAATACGCAGCGTGCCCATGGCTGATAAACGGGTTGCAGAAGCCAAAAAACTAGGCTTTACCACCGCCATTGGACCAGTGCAAAAAAATAAGAACTCATTCATTAATGGCGTCAAAGATTTACGCCAGGCGCTTATCGACTACTTAAAGTCGTAGCAGAAAAGGAAAATATATGAACAATACAATCGATTTGCTGCTGGTAGCGGTAACATTAGTGATTTTAGGCGAGGTGACTTACTTGCTAGCTAAATTACCTAAAAGCAGTATTAAATCAAAACAGCGGAGTATTTTACTCGATACGTCTGTATTGATGGATGGCCGGATATTAGGTGTGGCAAAAAGTGGTTTTATGGGCGGCACATTGGTTATTCCGCGGAGCGTAGTTGGCGAGCTGCAATTTTTAGCTGACAACGCCGATGCCGATAAGCGCTCTAGGGCGCGCTATGGCCTAGATGTAGTGAGCCAATTACAAGCCATGGACGGTGTCGATGTGGAGTTGCTGCAAGATGGCAGTCGTGCCAAGGAGGGCGTGGATAATCAATTGTTAATGCTTGCCAAGCAAAATGGTGCCGCAATCTGTACGATTGATTATAATTTAAATAAAGTTGCCGTGGTGGAGGGTATCCAGGTATTGAATATCAACGAGCTTGCCCAAGGGTTAAGGATGGCACATTTGCCTGGTGAAACGATGTTAATAGAGTTGGTACAGAAGGGCCAGGATAGCCATCAGGGAGTTGGATATTTGGCGGATGGCACTATGGTAGTTGTCGAGCAGGCGGGCAGCCAAATTGGTCAAACCGTGCAAGTGGAAGTAACGCGTAGCTTGCAAACGGCGGCTGGCAAGATGATGTTTGCCCGAAGGATTGAACAAAGTGGAGCACAAAAACAGGTTAAAGCAGGCCAGCGTAACGCCCCAGTTCGCAGTAAGGCGCACGGCAAGCAGCAACAAGCAGCGGCGCAACGACCAAAAGTAGTCAAGCCGCTGTCAGTAGAACGTCAAGCGCAACCCGAACGCAACAAGCAAGCGCCGCGTGTTAACCATGCGCGGAAAAATAGTCGGGTCGATCACGAATCCAACTTAATTGACCTTGTGCAAAAGCAATAATTATCGCGACCCAGGGGTGTACGTATCGGATTGTGTATTTTGGTAATAACCGGTATCTGTGACGGTTGCGGTAACCGTATATGCGCTTCCTTTTGGTGCGCTTATGGGTACTGTGATTGCACCGTCGCTTGTAATTGATTGCGATGAAATTGAGCTGCCGTTCAATTGGATATCCAATGTTTGTAGCGCAAACTTTCCCTGGCTGTACTTGACTGTTGCGGTGCTGTCGCGGTTATTAATATCAACCGTGACAGTCGGGTTATCGTCCGAACAGGAGTGGGCGTCGTCGTTGGCCTCCGGATCATAGCCTGCGGGTGCTGTAATGGTTGTTTTTTTAGTGATTGGATCGGTGTATTTAGTAATGTCCAGATTTTCTAACGCTGCTGGCGGCGTGCACTCAGTGGCCTTTTTTTTTGACACGCGATCAAACTTCATCTTTTCGGTTGACGGAGCGTTAGCCTTGTTGAAATAGCTGGGGTAGATGTCGCCGCTTATCGTTTGAATGCCAGCCGGACGTTCCCAATAGTCGGCGATTATTTTGCCATCGGCTTTGTATTTGTTGGTTGCCTGCACCATGACTTGGTCAAGGATGTACATTGGGATAATTGAATAACCACGACCGATAGTTAGCCTGGTGTTGTCAGGATTGCCGACCCAAACAGACATACTTAGGCTTGGCGTGTAGCCAACGGTCCATAGGTCCTTTGAATAGGCTTTGCCGTTAATTGAGATATCGGAAGTACCAGTTTTGATGGCAATTTTTAGCTTGTTGGCGTCGATATTTTTTGACGGCAGGCGTGTTAATAATTTGGCCCGCATATTACTATCTGACAGAATGTCGTTGACTATGTAAGCAGCTTGCGGATCAATCACTTGCTTGGGCTTTTCATTTTTATATTTTAGCAGGGAGTCTCCATTACCATTAGTTACTTCGAGGATGCTGCTTTGCGGAATGTACGCCCCCATGCGCCCTAGTGAGGCGAGCGCGTTTGTGTGATCGGTAAGTTTTGTGCCGCAACTGCCTATGGCGCTACTGAGTCCAGCATCTTTTTCAGCACCCTGCGTGCAATAGCCGCTGTCGCCTAAGGCACGAATCGTTTCCCAGCTGGATTCAACGCCAGTTTGCTGCATAGCTTTGATAGCCGGTATGTTGCGTGAACGATCCAGTGACTCGCGGATAGATATATTTCCTAAGAAGGTACTGTCGGCGTTATTTGGCGTGTAATTCGTTCCAAACGTTGTGCGCGAATCGGATAATATTGAACCTGCACCCCAGTTCGGTTTGCCTTCAGGCTGTTTTTGGAAAAGCTGCGCAAAAACTAATGGCTTAATAGATGAGCCCGGCTGTATATATGCAGTGGCGGCATTATTCTGTCCGTAGCCTGGTGTGTCATAACCCTTGCTGCCTATAAGGGCTAAAATTTGCCCAGTCTGCGTATCTTCGATGGCTCCGGCCGCATTCCTGAAACCGGAATATTCCGGACATCCGATACTGCCGCATAGTGTTGTGCCAAGTTTGGCATTAAACATATCATTCACGCCTTGCTCTAGGTAAGTTTGCATTTCGTAGTCCAATGTTGTTTTAACGCTCAGGCCGCCATTGCCAACCACTGCTTTACCAAGTTGCTCGTCGAGCTGCTCTTTCACCATATCCACAAAGTGAGGCGCTAATTTGTTGGTATCGGAATTGGTTGGTGGATAAATACCGTCAAGGACGGCTACTTTTTTAGCTTCATCCGCTTGCTCGCGCGTAATATATTTCATTTCGGCCATGTTATCCAACACTTTATGTTGACGTTCGGTCAAGGCGGCGTGCCCAAAGTCTTTATAAGGGTTATACAATGATGGATTGTTTGGAATTGCTGCTAACAGCGCGGCTTCTGCTAGGGTTAGGTCTTTGGTAGTTTTATGGAAGTATGCTTGTGCGCCGCTTTCCACGCCGTTGCGTGGTCCGCCGTAAGGGGATTCATTTAGGTATAATGTTAGGATTTGATCTTTGTTATACATTCGTTCGACTTCAATGGCCAAGATCATTTCCTTGATTTTGCGCGGGATACCAGACAGACCACGTTGGGCTTGTTGGTCGGGCGGGAAGAACACTTGCTTGACGAGCTGTTGTGTTAAGGTTGAGCCGCCCTGAACAGCGTTGCCTTGGGCGTTGCTTAAAAAGGCGCGAGTTAAGCCAGTTAAGCTGACGCCACTGTGTTTATAAAAATCTTTGTCTTCAATGGCAACGGTTGCTTGCTTGACGTAATCGCCCATTTGCTCAGACTTAATGACCAATGTATAGTTTCCACCGCCCTTATCTTCCCATAACAATTTGCCGTTTCGGTCATAGTATTTGGTAACAGTTGACTGGACGCGCTTGTCAATTTCGCCAGGACGAATGGCGTCCAAATCTTTACGGTAGTAAGCAAATAATACTCCTATAAGCAGCACCATAGCGACAACAAAGCCGCCAAGTAGTTTAAGCGCCATTTTGAGGCCGTTTTTGCTGAACCAAAACCTGATAATGCGTTTGGGGTGTAGACGGTATAAGATACGTAAAACAGGGTGTTTGGGTAGACTGGCCAAGTACTCGGCCTTTTTGCGGGCGGTGGCATCCTTTTTAGTGCGCCTGTGGCGTGCTAAATTCGCATACAAACTTACGCTGCGCTTTTTTTTACCGCCTAAACTCGCTCTACGTGGTGAGCTTGTTACTACCTTATGCTTTTTCACTTCCCTGTATTCCCATAAGCAATATTATTCCAATTATACACTAACCGCGCGGCGCCATGCCAATAATTATGTGCTAAAATTACCCCTAGGATATTACATAATAAAAGGAGCAAGTATGACGCTTTCCGAGGAGCTTTCCTGGCGCGGTTTTATAAATCAAACCACGTACGCCGATATTACCGAACTAGACAAGGCTCCACTGACATTTTATTGGGGTGTGGACCCAAGCGCGGACAGTATGACCATTGGCAATTTGGCTCCAGCGATGATGATCCGTCACTTTATCAATTACGGCCATAAGCCAATATTGTTGGTAGGGGGTGCGACCGGCATGATAGGCGATCCTGATGGTAAAAAGCAGGAGCGTGATTTAAAAACTGTTGAGGAAATAGATAAAAATGTTAATGGACTGAGCGCCCAATATAAAACAATCTTTGCCGGCAGCGACTTTGTTTTAGTTAATAATTACGACTGGTTCAAGGAAATTAATTATCTTGATTTTTTGCGCAATATCGGCAAACACGTCAGTATGACACAAATGCTTGACCGTGAGTTTGTTAAAGCGCGTATTGGTGAAGGTGGCGAAGGCATCAGTTATGCAGAATTTAGCTATAGCCTGATACAGGGCTACGACTTTTTGCACCTGTTCCGGACTAAGGGTGCCACACTACAGGTAGCGGGTGCTGACCAATGGGGTAATAGCATTGCGGGCGTGGAACTAATCAGGCGCCTGGAGGGCGCAGAGGCGCATATTTTTACCGCGCCACTTATTGTCAACAGGCAAACAGGCGTTAAATTTGGCAAAAGCGAAGGTGGCGCTATTTGGCTCGATCCCACTAAAACCAGCCCGTACAAGTTTTACCAATTTTGGTTGAACGTGGATGACGAAACGGCTAAAGATTTGGTTAAAATCTACACCTTGCTTGATAAGGACACCGTGGAGGCATTGATTGCCGACCACGAGACCAACCCTGGCGAACGCGCCTTGCAAAAAACCTTGGCGCGTGAAGTGACCGATATTGTGCATAGTCGTGAGCGCCGCGAAAGCGTGGAGCGTGTCACGGCGGCACTGTTTGGTGGTACGATAAATGAGTTGACAGATGATGATATTGGTACGTTAAGTGCTGAAATTCCGACCGTTGTTCCGCAAAGTGCTATTAGCGCGCTGGTGGCCACGGGTTTGGCAAGTAGTAATGGTGAGGCGCGGCGTTTGATATGCGGTGGCGCCATTAGTGTGAATGGCCAAAAAATCACTGAAGACTTTGGTGTTGCAAGCAAGAGTCTGATTAAAAAAGGTAAGAACAGCTATATATTAGTGCGGTAACAGGAGGTAGTATGAAAAAATTAATCGCTTTTGACTTGGACGGCACGCTGGCGCCGAGCAAATCTCATTTTGACCCAAGAATGGTTGCGTTGTTTGACCGTTTGCTAGCTCATTACCATGTTTGCGTTATATCGGGTGGTAAATACGAGTTGTTTCAAAGGCAGTTTTTGACACAGATTACTACTGAGCCAGATAGTCTTGAGCGGCTGCACCTAATGCCAACGAGTGGTACGCGGTATTATACGTTCAAGAACGGGAAGTGGCATTTGGAGTACGCCGAAGATTTCACCGCAGCGCAGAAGAAGCAGATTATTATAGCGTTAGAAGATGGCCTGCGCGAATCTGGGTTTTCTGTCAAAAAAACTTTCGGAGAAACGATTGAAGATCGCGAGAGTCAGATTACATTGTCTATTTTGGGTCAAGAGGTTGTTGCGGAGCTTGGAGACGAAGGAGTCAAAATGAAAGAAGATTGGGATCCAGACGGTTCGAAAAAGATGAAGATCCGTGATATCGTGGCCCCAAAGATTCCTGAATATAATGTTCGTGCTGCTGGCGCCACGAGTATTGACGTGACGCAGCCAGGTGTTGATAAGGCATACGGCATGAATAAGTTAATGGCCGCAACCGGATTCACAAAAGATGACATATTATTTATGGGCGATAAGATTGTGCCTGGTGGCAACGACTACCCTGTTGAGGAAATGGGTATTGATTGTATTGCAGTACGCAGTTGGGAAGATACTGCCTATGTAATCGAGGGTATTTTGGGCGTAACTGACTAGCCCTATGGCGCCATTAAAACTTAGTTAGCTGGGCGCACGTTTGTTCGACGCGCAACGAGCCGCTGTTGACTTAGACAAATCAGGCTGGTTAAATGGACTTATAACGTTTATGCATACGGCACTAAGTAACAAAAAGGGCGGGTTCACAATTGTAGAGTTGCTGATTGTGATAGTGATTATTGCAATTTTGGCTGCCGTAACAGTTGCGGCCTTTAACGGCGTCCAAAAACGTGCGCGCCAGGCACAGGTATCGGCTGCCGTTGATGGTGCTGCAAAAAAATTACCCTAGATTACGTTACAAACGGCAACTATCCAGCCACGCTGGCATCAATTGGAGTTACTTCGCCGGCCGACGTAGTGCTGACGTATATTACAACGGCCAGCGGGTTTTGCGTTACCGCAATAGCGGCAAGCGACAACACAATAGTCGCAGAGAAAAGTCACGAGGGTAGTTGCGGTAAGTTAACGGCGCAGTACTTTAACAACAACTCGCTGACTGGTCCTCCATCAGTGACGCGTATAGATCCTAGCTTGGATTTTAACTGGGGCTTTGGCTCACCGGCGCAGGGTGTCGATAGCGATAGTATCTCTGGCTCGTGGACTGGTTTTATTACAGCGCCGGTTACGGGCGCGTATACCATGCGTATCTGGGAAGACGATGGCTCGAGGATTTATTTAAACGGAGCCTTGGTGGCCGACCACTGGTCGGATGCATGTTGCACCTGGCGCACGTTCACGTATAACTTCACGGCCGGACAAAAGGTGCCGTTTAAGGCGGAGTTTGCTGAGGGTGGTGGTGTTGCCGGTATAAGGCTGCATTGGTCTTATCCCGGCCAGGGTAGTACGCCGGTTCCTGGGAGTGCCTTTAGTATCTAGAAAATAGAGATCTTGCTGGCATATATGAGCAACTTTGTGCGCTGTTAAAACTGGCGTAAAATAGGATAGTGAATTTACTCACCAATATAAGTCAAATTAAGGGAGTGGGGCCAAAAACGGCGGAGCAGTTAGCAGAAGCTGGTCTTGTTAATGTTGGTGATTTATTAATGTTTTTGCCGCGCAAACATGATGATTTTACCGGCGTGACACCAATTAACCAAATCCAACCAGGTAAAGTCACTATTAAAGCGCGGTGCGAAAGCATAAATACGCGTCCGGTGCGCCGTGGCATGCAGCTTACCACTGCCGTATTAGCAGACGACACGGGCAAATTGAATGCCGTGTGGTTTAACCAAGGCTACCGCGTGCAGCAATTGGGCGGCAGCAGTGATGAGTTTTATTTTAGTGGCACGTTTGAATATAATTACAATAAATATCAGCTGACAAACCCGAGTGCGGAACTCGCTAAAGACTTTGGTGCGGTACAGGGTGATCGGCTGCTGCCCGTGTATCACGCTACTGCTGGACTAAAAAGCAACGTACTGCGTAAAATTTACGCCACACTGCGTCCACTTATGACGGTATTGCCTGAAACTTTGCCGGCAAGTGTCGTAAAAGGCGAAAACTTAATTAGTCGCGCACAGTCAGTAACGGCGATGCACTTTCCTGAACGAATGGAAGATGTGACAAGGGCGCGTGAACGGCTTGGGTTTGAAGAATTATTTGAAATGTTGCTGGCTAGCCAGCTAAATAAGCAACAAAACCAAAAGTTAACTGGCTTTGCCATGCCGTTTGACCAAAAAGCCGTTAAAGATTTTGTGCAGGCATTGCCGTTTGCATTAACAAACGCCCAACGGCGTGCGTCGTGGCAGGTAATTCAGGATTTTGAAAGCTCTGTGCCCATGAATCGATTATTACAAGGTGATGTTGGCAGCGGTAAAACGGTCGTGGCAGCGCTCGCGGCGTTCCAGGCAGCACAAAACGGTTACCAAACGGCGATTATGGCGCCAACCGAAATATTGGCGCGCCAACACGCCGCAACGCTCGCCGCTTTGCTGGAACCGTTTGGTGTGAGTGTGGGGCTAATAATTGGTAGCGTAAAGGGTAAAGCGCGCGAGCTTATTTATGATGGCATTAAAAACGGCAGCATTGCGGTTGCGGTGGGCACTCACGCCCTTATTCAAGACACGGTGGCGTTTCACAACCTTGGGTTTGTCGTCATTGATGAGCAGCACCGTTTTGGTGTCGAGCAACGGCAAAAGCTGTTAAACAAAGCGTATAAAATGCCGCATTTGCTCGCCATGACAGCCACGCCTATCCCTCGCAGCCTAGCGCTTACGCTGTACGGCGAACTAGAAATCAGTATATTGGACGAAAAACCGGCCAATCGTAAGCCTATCATTACAAAAACGGTCAACCCGGTCAGTGCTCCAAAGGTATACCAGCA